>JBBSWX010000001.1:0-10176 GCA_038046065.1 Microcaldota archaeon
GGGGCGCGGCTTTTTTAAGCCGTTGCCGCCACTATTCTTTCGGCTTTGCAAGCTTTTGCAGGGACTAACCGCGGCCGCAAGCCCGTTTGGGGCACATGGCTGTTTTTGGAGAGTGTTTAGACATGGATTTCTTGATTCCGCAGGAGAAGTACCTCGAGTCCGGCGTGCACATTGGCACGAAGATGAAGCAAGGCAGCATGAGGCCGTTCATTTACAAGACGCGCGAGGACGGGCTTAACGTTCTCGACCTCAAGCGCACGGACGAGAGGCTGCGCATGGCTGCGGCGTTGATCGCCCAGTTTGATTCGACGGTAGTATTCATTGTGGGGAACAAGGACAACGCGGCAGCGCCAATACTAAAGTTTTGCGAGTTGACTTCCTGCCAGCCGTTGGCGGGGCGGTTCACACCCGGCAGGTTTACGAATCCCGAACGCGATGATTTTGTCGAGCCTAAGCTCGTGTTCGTCACCGACCCGGGTGCGGATCGCCAGGCGGTGCAAGAGGCTTTCGTGCTTAACATCCCGTCGATGGCACTTACGGATACGAACAACTCGTTCCGCAAGATAGACTTGGCCATTCCGGCGAACAACAAGGGCCGCAAGGCGTTGGCGTTGCTGTTCTGGCTTCTCGCGCGCGAGGTTCTCAAGGCGCGGGGTGCGATAAAGTCGGACGAGGAGTTTGCGGCCAAGCCCGAGGATTTTGAGTAGAATGGCTGTTTTTTAAGACGGCTCTTCGTTCACTTATCGTGCTGAAGAATGCGTTCGCCGTGCTGTTGTTGGCGGGCTTGCTAGTGTCTTGCGCGTCGCCCAATCCTAAGGAGGTGGCGGCAGCAAGGGTTTTCCTAGAGTTGAATTGGACGGTTGATTTTGGCGAGTCTGTGCCGAACGAGTTCAGCTTCTCGACTTTCGCTTACCCGTCTAACGCGTGGCAGTCGGTGCGTTTCGAGTCGCGCGGCATTCCGCTGCAGGAGGAACGCGATTCTTTAGGTAACGTCATCGCAAAGTTTTCTTTCGCCCCGCGCTCGCGGGTGGAAGCGTTGTCGTTGCGCGCGCTTGCCGACGTGAATTACTCGGCGCGCCAGCCTGCGGGCGAGGGGGGTGTTGATTACCTGCTGCAGGCGGGCTTGACGCAGGCCACGCCCGAGATGTCTGCCACTGCGGCGTCTGTGACGTCGCGCGCGCGCTCGGATTTGGCGAAGGCCGTGGCGTTGGCGGAGTGGGTGCACAACCGCGTTTCTTACGATGGTTTTGGTTACGGCAACTCTGTTTTGAGTGCGGCGTGGGTTTTTGAGAACAACGCGGGCACGTGCGACGAGTATTCCCACTTGTTCGCGGCGTTGGCGCGTTCGCTTGGCATTCCCACGAAGTTCGTGGCGGGCTTCGTGTGCAGTGGTGATTGCGACGAGCCTTCCAACTGGGGGGCGCACGCGTGGAACGAGGTGCTCGCCAACGGTTCGTGGGTTCCTGTTGACTCTACGTTCAACGAGGCGGTGGTGCTTGACGCTACGCACGTGAAGTTCGCCGAGGGTTTCGACCAGAATGATGTTAAGGAGCGGCTTTCCACGTCTGGCGGCTACAAGGTTTCGGGAGTGAACCTTTCGCGCTCGCTTTACGCGTCTCTAGACGAGTGGCGTGGGTTCAGCGGCCTCGTGGGCTTGTCCGTGTCTTTTGCCGACGGGGTTTTTGGGGAGGGCGCTGTGGTGCGCGTGAAGCTGAACGCGTCAAACCAGGCCGGTTTTCCCATCGCGGTGCCTTTGAGCGTCGTTGCGCCTGGAGAGATTCGCGTGTCTCCGAAGTCGGATGCATTAGTGTTGCTGCAGCCGGGCGAGTCAGTTTCGCGCGAGTGGTCAGTCCTCCTGCCGTCGTCGCTTGATGCGGGTTACCAGTACAATTTTACTGTGCGCGGAGTTTCGCTGGGCGCCGTTGCGGATGCGTTCATCATTGCGCGCAAGGACGGCGCTGCCGGGGTTGGGTCGAAGCTTGAGCTGGTTGAAGTGCGGCCGATGGTGGACGGCGGCCGGTTGAAGCTCGTGGTTACGCTCCAGAATTCCGGCGGCGAGGTTGTTGAGGGGATGGTTGGCGTGGAGTCGAATGCCGGCAACTTTTCCGAGCCGTTCTACCTTTCTGCGGGCGAGTCGCGGCAAGTTGTTTTCGCATTTCCCAGTTCAGGTAGTGTTTCGGGGAACATTGCGCTTTCGTTCGGCGCCAAGCGCCTCGTGCAGCCTTTCGTGGTGACTGTGCAGGAAGCGCCGGCAGAGATTGCGCCTCTGGGAATGGGAGATTATTACTTGGTGGGCGGTTTGGCAATGGGAATAGTTATAACCCTAATTACCGCCCTATATCTAATTAGGAACCGCTAGCGCGACCGTGGTCTAGTGGTATGATACGACCTTGCCAATTTCATTCGGGAAAGCAGACAGGTCGAAACGCGGGTTCGATTCCCGCCGGTCGCATTTTTCGTTCGTTGTTTTTGGTGCAGCTTTGCGGGCGCGTCAATGCACTTGCGCGCCGTCTTGCACTTCCTCGTTGTCGGGCGTGAGCAGCCCGAGGTTGCCTTTCTCGTCTTCCGCCGCGAGCAGCATTCCGTGGCTTTCCACGCCTTTCAAGGTTTTTGGCGCGAGGTTCGCGACGACAACCACTTTCCTGCCGAGCAGCTCGTCGGGCGCATAGTTTTTCGCCAGCCCTGCGGCGAGCGTGCGCACTTCCCCGCCAATCCTCACGGTGAGCTTGTAGAGCTTGTCGCTGCCTTCGACTGGTTCGCACCCGATTATTTTGCCCACCTTCAACTCTAGCTTGGCGAACTCTTCAAAGCTTATTTCGGGCATTTGCAATCGTTCCTCATAATGCGCGGGTGGTATTAAAAGTTTAGCGCTGGCGAGTCGCGTAGGGGCCAAATCGGCGTATTGGTTTGCTTTCGGTGTAAAGCGGGTGTCTCTCGCGCAGGTAATCTAAGTGTTCGCCTAGGGCTCCCGGCCGTGTTTCGCGTATGAACCCGCCGCGGCCGCGCAGCTTGGCGATCTTGAGCGCTTCGATTTTTTGCTCTCGAGGCGTCACCCTCGATTCCGGGTAGGCTTCAACGATCGTTTTGATGCCGCTGCCTTTCGGGAAGACGTGTTCTGCGATGGCTTTCATGCGGCCTACGTAGTTCGCCGAGGTTACGAACCGTATGACTCCCGGCTGCTGCAGCGCTGACCAGCCTGTGCTGATTTTTTCTGCGAGGAACACTGCGTTGCCGATAAAATCGAGGGACTGGATTTCGGACAGCACTTGCCCGCTTTTGCTGAAATCTTCAGGCACGTGCGCCAGCATCGCTTTGGCTTCAGTGGGCATTAGCGCCTTTTTGTATTCCGGGCCGTCCATATACGGCGGTTTTCCTCCTGACAGCACGAGCTTTGCTTCACTGTTTTCTTCCAGGAGTTTCAGCGCGTAGTTAAGCCGGCCTTTCGCCGCGTCGCCCAGCGTGCCGTCAGGGTTTAGTTTCGCGCCGAGCACCACCAACCATTCCCTAGATCTTGCAGCCATCGCTTGTTTTAAGCCTCGTTTTGTTTCTTAAACCCTGCGGCTAGACTACCAGCGTGTCTTCCAGGCGCGCGCCGAACTCTCCGCGCTTGTACACGCCGGGTTCTATCGTTATCGCGAATCCTTTGCGCAGCGTTCCTTTCAAGGGCGCGTCGTGCACGTTCAGCCCCACGTGGTGCCCCAAGGCGAGGCCTTCCTTGGCGAAAGAGTGTTGCTTGAAGCCGTGTTCGGCAATCACCTGCTCTGCAATTCTCGTGATTTCCTTCACGCTCGCGCCGGGCTTTGCCTTGCGTTCCGCCGCGCGTTTCGCTTGGCTTACTGCCTCGAGCGCGTCGTTGAACTCCTTGCCGCGGCAGCCGTTCGCGAAAGTCCTCGTCACGTCGCCGCAGTAGAAGTTGCTTCTGCAGCCGCAGTCTATAAGCACAGGCTCGCCTGGCGCAACTTTCCTGCCGCTAGTCGTTTCGTGAAAGAAAGCCGTGCTGCTTCCGGAGAGCACCATCGGCGGGAAGGCGTCGAGCGAAGCGCCTTCGTTCCGGGCGGCCGCCTCCATCACTCCCGCAATCTCGTGCCCGCTTTTCCCCGCGAAGCCTTCGTTCTCCGCGGCCGCGATTGCCTTGCGCGTTATCATCGCTGCGTTCATTATCTCGCGTTGTTCGCCCGCATCCTTCACCAGCCGCAGTTCCTCAAGCTTTTCGCCGAGCGGCACGATGCGCTTGCGCGCCTTCAAGGCAGTTCTTACTGCCGCTCCGGCGTAAGGGGATTTGTCGTCAACTGCCAGCTTGCCGGGGTTGCGCAGTTCTTCCTTCAGCCGCTTGCGCAACTGTTGGAGGGGGATGCACTCGTCGAACAGCCCTTCGAAATCTTTCGGGTGGAGGCTCGCGAACAGCGTGTTGCTGCGAGTTGCGAAAATGGCTGCCGGGTGCGTCGAGTCGCCAGAGTAGTAATGCACGTTCGCATCAAACCCGTCAGTAGCGCACAACAGCACGCCTCCCGCGCGCCACTCGGCGATTTTTCGTTGCAGGCGCGCAATCCTCCGCGCGAAGTCGAATTCAGTCATCGTACCCACGTTTTCGCAAAGCCTAATAGGCCACGGCGGTTTATTACAATGACTGCAGTGGACGGGTGGTGGTTGCAATGCTTTCAGAACGCGAGCTTGAACGGTTGGGCAAGCGCATAGTGGAAGCGATGCTCATCGCACGCAAGCGCAACGTACGCGGGGTGGCGCGCGCCAAGAAGTTTTTTCCTCGAATCAATGCGCTGCTGGAGCGTTTCGACGGCAAGGTGGTTTCCGCGAAGGGGCTTGCTGCAGTTGGCGTGCAAGGCCGCGTGCTGGAACGGTTGTGCAACCCTGATTTGGGTCCCATTCTCGCCCAGCGGGGCAAGGGTTTCGCCGTGCGCAGTTCGATAGGCGAGTGCGTGCGCATTGCTTACCATCCTGACAACTGGTCTCTCGCCCGTCAGGTGGTGTTGGCAACGTGCCGCAAGGGTTGTCACGCCGCGTGGACGCCGCGCTCGAGCGAGTTGGGCCGCGAGGCGGTAAGGGCATCGCCACTCGCGCAGCTGGAAGATTTTCCTGCAATGGTTCCCGCGTCGTTGCGCAGCGTTGACGCTACCATCTATATAGAGTGCGAGGACGACCCGGCGTGGAAGAATGGCCTTTCTGCGTTGAAGCTTGCTGCCGGTCGTGAGTGCGACCAGAAGGCGCACGAAATAATCGACTCGCGCCGCGTGCGGTGGCTCGTGGTCGGTTGGCCGTTTGCGAGCACTGCGCGCAAGCTCGGCGTTTCGCCCCGGTGGTTTAGGAAGATGCTTTTCGGCGCGCTTGAAGAGTCCTTCTCTGCACGCACGCGCCGCCTCGTACAAGCATACTCCCTCGCATTGCGGGGCGGCAGCCGCGTTCGCCTTAGCCATCGCGACGGCACGGACTTGCGTTTCAACATTACCGGCCGGCCGATTCTTGCGGATTCCGGTTTTCTCACTGCGACGGAAGTGGCGCGGGGGGACGTGGGGCTTAACCTTCCGGCTGGCGAAGTTTTTTGCGCGCCCATCGAAGGCAGCGCTGAAGGCACGGTTGTTTTTCCGAAGGTGTTCATCGAAGGCCACGGTTTCGCGGAATGCCTCAAGCTCGAGTTCAAGCGGGGCAGGGTGGCGCGTTTTTCGGCGGTGAAGGGCGCAGAGCATTTCCGCAAGTACCTTGCCGAGAACACGCCTTCCACGCGCGTGCTTGCCGAGCTGGGCATTGGCTGCAACTCTCGCGCGCGGTTTTCGGGTTACGTTCTTACTGACGAAAAGGTTGCAGGGACGATTCACCTCGCAATTGGCAACAACACTGGGGGTTATCACGGCCGCAACAAGGCGAGCGGTCATCTCGATATGGTGAAGCCCATGCGGGGCGGCGTTCTGGAGGCGGACGGGCGTGTCGTAATGCGCGGCGGCAGGCTTGTGGCTGCGAACAAGCGCGGTTAAAGCGTTAGGTGTTGTAAAATTGGTTTCGCGAATGAATTTCTTGAAGCGTGCCGTAGTTGCGGGCGCTTTGGCGGGTGCAACTTTGCTTACTTCCGGTTGCGCGTCGCGTACGCCGGTGCCTCGCGAGCGCGTGGTTTTTGACGGCGTCAAGGTGTTTCACGCGCGGCCTGCAGATCGCGGCAAGGCAATTGAACTGGCGCGGGAACTGGCGTTGGTGAATAGCGTTATTCCGGAGGGCGCCAAGGTGCGCGTGGCGAGAGTTCGCTCAAACCCCCAGGGGATAGTGCCGTTTTCCGGCAGCTTGAGTTGGACGGGTGTGCCAAACCAGTATTATGTGACTGCAAACAACGTTTTCAAGCACGGCTTGCACCGTCAAACGGCTTTTCACGAGGCGTGCCACGCACTTTTCGAACGCACGCGCGTGTTGCGGTCTGACGAGTCGTTCGAGCACTGGCGGTTTTGGGTACACTCGCCGGTTTCGCGGGAAGACAACTACCGGTTGTTTGATGAGTCTAATTACGTGCCGCGCTCCAGCCCTTACTGGGGGCATCCGTCAGATTCGGCTTCAGAGACTTTCGCGAGCGGAGCTACGGTAATGCGTTTCTGGCCAAAGGGTTTCTTGCGCGAGATGCGGCGGTTGAAGCGCAAGTCGCCGGAGACTTACGAGCACGCTTTGCACGTGTCGCGCGAGATAACTCATGCCTTCGGATTGCGCCGCAAGGAATTTTTCAACCCCAAGCTGCTTGCTTACCTGCGCAACGGCCGGTAGCAACCGTTTTATAGCATTAGCGTTATTAGCGGTACTACTATCGTTTAAGGGTGGTTTGATTGAAGATAAGCGAACTTACGCCGGGTACGGGTAACGTGAACCTCGAGGTCGAGGTGGTTTCGGTGAGCGAGCCTCGCGAGATTAACAAGTACGGCCGCCAGCTGCGCGTTGCAGACGTGGTGGTGCGCGATGATTCCGGCAGCATCACGCTCGTCTTGTGGAATGACAACATTGACAAGGTTTCCGTCGGTGCGAAGGCAGTCATCAAGAACGGTTACGTGAACACGTGGCAGGACAAGGTGCAGCTGACGCTCGGCAAGTTCGGTTCGGTGGAAGTCCAGTAGTTTCCGCAAGGTTTCTTCCGCAAGGCTTCCCGCTTTTTTACTGCGCGCTAGCCGCAGCCCGCGATTAGCAACGCTTAAATACACTGCTTTGTTTCTGTTAGCGTGCCGTTTTCGAGCTTTAGGGAGTGGTTAGAATGGTTTGCCTAGCGCGCAGCATGCTGCGTTTCGTCATTGCGTTGTCGGTTCTCACCGTCGCGGTGGGCGCCGTGTCGTACTTGGATGTGTTGCACAACTCGACCATCAAGTGCGAAGGCCGCGTGATTTTCACAGGCCAAGAGATGAACGGCTCGAACTACGGCCAGGGTTTGCCGGGCTATAACATTACTGCAGGCATACGGAATTCTACCGGCGCGCTCTTGAGCATGAATTACAGCAATTCCACGACTAACGGTTCGTTCACGGTCAACGTCAGCCTTCCGTCGACGCCCGGCTTTTACAACATCTCGATTTTCGACAACTCTACCGACACTGGCGCTCACGCGAAAAGCGGCCTAGTGTTCTTCACGAACGCGTCGAACGCCTCGTTCGCCTTCACTAACGCCCGGCCTCCGTTCAGCAACGGCACGAGCTTCGGGCTTAACGTCACGCTTTACCACTGCAACGGCTCTGCCCTCGTAGGGTACAACCCCGTGTTCGTGATATACTCTACCGCCGGCCGCGTGCAGAACTGGACGGTGACGAACTCGAGCGCGCTCACGAACATTGCTGGCACAAAGACTTACAGCATAGCCGTCCCGGCCGACGCCACCGGCCAGTACGCCGTAGTTGTAGAGAACGGCGCGGGCTTCCAAGGGTTCGAGGTCAAGTCAGTAATCCGCGTTGCGGCGACTACCGAGACTAACTCGTCTTTCGAGACGCGGAGTGACTTCACGCCCAACAGCACCGTGCGCCTGATGGCGAAGCTGCGCGACGTGAACGGCACGCCCATAAGCAGCGCGACAGTCAACGCGACGGTCAGCTACCCGAACGGCTCGTCATTCACAGTCGGGCTTACGGAATACGATTCTGCCAACAATCCCGGTTATTATGCGGTGAACTACACGCTTCCCGAAGTTATTGGCGGATACAATGCCAAGATAACCGCGTCGAGCGGCGGTGCGAATGAAACTACGACTGCACAGTTCAACTTGCGCAAGTACTCCGCGACGCTTTCCGGCAGCAAGCGCGAGGAAGGAGGCTTCTTCATGGAGTGGGGAGGCTCTCGCGGCATCGCCCCAGGCGCGCAAATCGGTTTCAACCTTCTCGTCACCAACCTTTCCACCACCACGCTCGTTGCGGGCGCGCTCAACTATATAGTGGGCGGGGCAGTGAACTGCTCTAACCTCTCGAACGTCGCGCTTTACTTCCCGAACGACACTTTCATGCAGTTCGCCACCACGACGTTCGGCAACGGCAGCGAGTCCGGCACGAGCGTGTGCAAATTGGTTTTCAGCTCGCCGTCGACAGCAGGCAGTTTCATCGCCAAGCTTAACGTGACTCTTGAGAGCGTGAACGTCACGGCGCTCGGTTCGTTCACGACGCAAAACTACTTCGTGAAAGGCCGGCCGGTCTCTTCCCTCGGTGGCGGGGATTTCATGCAAGTGTTCATGCCTGGGGACAACGTGACGCTTTCGTTCAGCATATTCAACGTTTCCAACGGCACGGCCATTTCGAACGGCAGCAACATCACGGGCTTGTGGGTACGCCGCGTGAGCTCGATGGACTTCAAAACGGGTGGCAGCGACCTCAACTTTTCTTCGTGGACGACTTGCAACAGCGCCGCGTGCACTTCGCGCGGCTTCAGCCCGCAGACGATAGTCACGCTGCCTACCAGCACGACGGGCATGATAATCATAGACTTCATAGCAACCGTCAACCCGTTCGGCACTGGCGGCGAGAACGTCACCGGCAACGCGTTCATACTATCCAAGTACATAGAAGGTTTCATCACGCCCGGCGGCATTGGCGATAAAGGTATGGGTGGCGGCGAGGGCGAGATGGGCGGCGGTCCCGGCGGCCAAGGCGGGGGAGGCGCGCCCCAGTCGAGCTGCAGCGGCATCGAGGTGTTCAAGGGGTTTGCGCGCGACTTGAAGACTAACCAGAACGCACAAGGCGTGATAGTTAACGGCATAAAGGATGCGCGCGACGAGATGACCGGCAAGAGCATTGTCGGCTGCCTTGGCGTGAACTCCTCAATTTCTAACAGCAGCAGCACTGGCAACAACATTGAGTTCAACGTGTCTTTCGCCAGCAACGCGTCTTGCCAGTTCAGCGGGTTTTACTTCGTCCTCTTCAACGTCACGTACCAGGGGCATGAGGACGAGTTGCCTTCAGGCTTCAGGTGTGCGTCGTTGAGCTTCTGGCCGCAAGTCTCTACTGGCCAGCAGAACAACTGGCAGATTGGAGTTACGGATTCGTTCAACATTACGACGAGCAACGCGCGCGACCGCAACAACCTTTTGTTGAGCACGAACCACAGTTACAATGCCACGCTCGTGATGCTGGAGGCGTTCAGCCCCACTACGGGCAGGATGGTTTACCGGCCGCAGATTCAGTTGAGGTCGCGGATAAACGAGAGCGGGCAAGTGAACCTCACGGTGAATTTAAGCGTGTTCGGCTTATCCCGCTGGCCTTCGGGCTTCATGAACTTGCAAGTGCTGGTGAGCAACGGCACGACGAGCGGCACTGGAGGGGCGGGCATTCAGGCCGTGGCGTTCAACGCGTTCATAAACTTCATGGGCGGCATGCCTACGGTAAGCGTCGGAGACGTGTACAACGCGACCATCTACGTGCAGTCGAACGTCTCGTCCAACCGCACCGCCGGGGTGGGCGAGATTCAAGGAGACAACACTACCGGCTTCAAAGTTCAAGTTGGCCGGCCGGAGTTCGGCCAGTTCGAGGACGCCCCGCTGCTCGCGGTGCGCAACGTTACCGACGGGTGGAACAAGAGCACCGACTTTGGCTTCGAGGTTTGGGTGGTAAACTTCACCGTTCCCGCCAACACGCCTAAAGGCTTCTCGCCGGCGATGATAACGGTGAACAACTCGCGCGGCGAGACTGTCGAAACGATGATGCCCTTGCTGGTGAGCAAGTACTCGGT
>JBBSWX010000002.1:0-1178 GCA_038046065.1 Microcaldota archaeon
GGGTCGTTGTAAGTTGGAATGCCTGCCTGTGCCAGCAGTTTCACGCCGGGCGCGGTGTACTTGCCGCCCATAAACACTGCGATAACGGGTTTGCGCGGGTGCTTGCGGCTGGCTGCGATGATTGCGCGCGCGTCTTCCACCGGGTCGGTCATTGTTTGCAGCGTTTGTATTACTGCGACTGCGGCAACATCTTCCTGCTGCAGCACTGTGTCTAGCGCAGCCGCATACCTTTCAGGGAGGGCGTCGCCTATAATGTCGAGAGGGTTGCTGCGCGAGTAGGCGGGATGCATCTTGCCGCTTTCATCGAGCTTGCGTATCGTCGCGGGAGCGAGGCGCGCCAATTTCATGCCCAAATCGCCGCAATAATCCGCGGCGAGCACGCCTGCCCCGCCGCCGTTCGTTATTATTGCGATGGAATTGCCGCACGACGGCCATTTTTGCAAGGCGATGGCCAGGTCGAACATTTCCTCAATGCTCTCGGCAATCTTCACGCCCGCTTGCCGCATTGCGCCGGCGAACACGCGGTAGTCGCTGGCGAGCGCGCCTGTGTGCGAGCCCGCGGCTTTAATTCCTTCGCCGGTTCGCCCGCCTTTAATCGCGATGATTGGCTTGCTGCGCGAGGCGCGCCTTGCCACCTTCAGTAGTTTCCTGCCGTCCGCCACGCTTTCCAGGTAGAGCGTTATTACTTTAGTGTTTTTGTCGTGTTCGAGCCATTCTAGCACGTCGGCGGCGTCCACGTCGGCCGAGTTGCCGAGGCTTGCGATGAGCGAGAATGCGTAGCGTTCTTGCACGGCCCAGTCTATCGCGCTGTCGGCAATCGCGCCGCTTTGCGATACGAACGCAACGCCGCCCGGGGTGGGTGCGGTCAGCCCGAATGAGGCGTTGAGCTTGCGGTGGGGTGCGAGTATTCCCATGCAGTTAGGCCCGAGCAGCCGCATCTTGTGCTTGCGGCACGTCGCGGCAAGTTCTTCCTGCAGGCGCGTGTTGCCCATTTCGGCAAATCCTGCGGAGACGACGAGCAGCGCCTTGACGCCTTTGCGGCCGCACTCGCCGGCGATTTGCAAGACGGTGTTGGCGGGAGTGCAAACGATTGCCATATCGACGCTTTCGCGTATGTCTAGCACGCTTGCAACGCACTTGACGCCCAAGATGCTTTTGGCGTTGGGGTTGACGGCGTG
>JBBSWX010000003.1:0-2523 GCA_038046065.1 Microcaldota archaeon
GTCTCGCCAAGCGCGCCTTGATTTGCCTGCGCGGGGTAGGTTGCCGCATTTCGAGCAAGCGCGCAAGGAGCAGAAGCGCAAGTGGCCGTACTGAAGGTTGGCGCAAGCAGCGGCTTCGGACGGGGGTAAGCGGCGTCCAACGCCGTTATAAAGGCTTAGTGCCTAATTATGACAATCATGACAAAAATGACGAGAGGTTAGTTTATGCCTAAGAGAAATTGCGCAGTTTGCGGAAAGCCCGTCTATACGAATACCGGCACTTATTTTGGGGGTAGGCTTGTGCATAAGGGGTGTCAGTCAAAAGCCGAAGCATCTTGGTTCAGGCTAAAACGGAGGAAATGACAATCATGACGAAAATGACAAATGCGCGTGGTTGTTCTTGATAAACCCATTCGACGGGCAGGGGCCGACGAGCCCGAAATATTACGCCAACCGGAAAGACTTGCTTGGAACGTTCACAAAAAGCGTTACCGCCGTAGTCAAATCTAAGGGAGTAACCCGCCCGCTAAATATTGGAATAATGGGACGTTGGGGAATCGGCAAGACGTCCACGCTTTACAAGTTCAGGGATATTCTTGAAAACGAGCTGAACGGAGGCAAGGTCTTCTCTACCATGGTTTCGCTGAAGCCAGCTTGTTGCGAGGATGCGGACACTTTTTCGGCAACCGTGCTTGAAACGATCTTTACGGAATACGAGTCTTCGTCCGGGCTCTCCCGGAAGATAAAAGACTTCCTCAACGAGGAAAAAAACGCAATCCGCAACTGGAAGCTTTCCAAACTGTCGTTAAACCCGGAATTGGAGCGAAAACAAAAATCCGTTAGTGCGGTGAACTTCAAGGAAACACTCTTGCGGCTTTGGAAAAAACTTGAATCCAATGGCGTAGACCTCGCGATAATAATGCTTGACGACATTCACTACGTTCTCACGCAAGGAAAGGGCGAAATCTTGTTTGACTTGCGCACCGATATGCAAGCGCTCTCGGCGGCAGGCGCGCGCTTCATGTTTATTATCACCGGGCCCGTGACGCTCTACCCTGAAATGCGGGACAAAGCCGAGCCCTTCACGCGGTTGTTCGAACGGTTCGACCTAGAACCATTTGACTTTGACGGAACGAAGGAACTAATCGAAAAACCGCTTGCCGTAGAGAAAATCAAGCTCGAAGTATCGGATGAAGTCATACGGAAGATTCACGAGATAACCGCCGGGCATCCGTACTTCATCACACTGGCAGTGCGGGATCTACTCAACCAAAAACAGGAAGGCAGGCTTTCCGCAAAAGAATTCATTGAATCATACCCCGACTTGGTCGACCACTTTGCGAGAATAAAATTTAACGACGACTACGCACGCGCAACCGACGCGGAAAAGGAAGTGCTTCGCAAACTCGCAGCTTCGAATAAACAAGAAGTAGCCCCGAATGACATTGGCGGTGCAGCCGTGACGAAATTCCTTGAACGCCTCGTAAGCAAAGATTTAGTGCTTAAAATAGCGCGCGGCAAATACGCGGTATACAATCCACTGTTCAAGGAATACTTGCGCAGGAAGAAGGCTTGAGTACATCCGGCTAGAGAGGCTAAAGCGCAGTTCCTTGGTTCTTGGCTTGTCAAACAACGATTCCTTCAAGCGCGCCTTGCACGCCGCCGGTGGCGAGCGCGCCTGCCACGCCCGCTGCGCCGCCTAGCTTGCACGTTTCGCCGAGGTTTTCGGGTCGCGTGACTCCCGGCCGTTGAACGTCTTTCTCTTGAACGCTGTAGTGGCAGCCGGGGAGGTCGATGGAGTCGCGCAGGTCTTTCGAGGGTTTGAGGGGGATGGCTGGGCATGATTTGTCCAGTGAGCTTGCCGCGTAGGTGGAGGCGACGGTTTGCAGGAGGTTGAAGAACGGTTTTGTTTCGAATTGGCTTCCTTGAACGCCAACTACCGATGCGAGGCAGGCGTAGTCGGCGAGTTTGTCGTAACGGTTGTTGGCGCTTGTTTTGAGGAATGCCGCCCACAAGGCCGGGTTGGGTGGCGTTGGGCGGCATTCGGCGTCGAGGCCGTAGTGCGCGATGTAAGTAAGCTGGTTGCCGGTGGGCAGCACTTGCAAGTAGCCTTGCTTTGGCTGGCAGCGGGGGTGGCAGCCGTCCGAGTAAGCCCAGCAGGCGGCCCACGCTTTGCGCGAGACGGGAAAGTTGGCGGGAAGGTCGTAAAGCCACCCGCGAGCGGCTTCACACTTCACCCCGGCGGAAATCTCGTCGCGTACTGCAGCTACGCAAGCGTTGACTTTTTTTATCGCTTTCAGTTTTGCATCTGACTTTTGTTGGTCGCATAATTCAATACAGTGGGTTGGCGCGGTGCACGCTGCGCAGTTGCCAGTTAGGGGTGTTGCGGCAGTCTTACAAATGTTTGCGCAAATGCCATATGCCGTTTCGAGAGTTTTAGAAACGTGGTTTTTCTCGGCATGCTCTTCTTCCGATGAAAAACACTCGCTAACAGACCCGCCCGCGTCTTCGCACGCGCGCAAGACCTTTCGTATATTGCGAGTG
>JBBSWX010000004.1:0-11549 GCA_038046065.1 Microcaldota archaeon
GGCGGCGCACTCCAAGGCCAAGAACGACTACTCGGACATCGAAGTCATAGGCTAACCGGACGCGGGCTTTGCGTCGAGTGCCGTCAAGCCCCCAAGCCTTTTTTTTAAAAGCCCCAGCGCAAGCTAGGCTAGAAAAGTTTTGTCAAGAATTGGACGCAGGTTAATGCAAAAGAACAAGCCATCATACAAAGCTTTATATAGCACGGAAGACGAAAAATATGTTGCAAAGAATTGCCGCGAATTCTGTGGAAAGTGGATGCGAGAGAACGAGGCGAAACGAATTATAACGGATTGCCTCCTTGGGGTTGCCTTCGACTCCCGCACCACTCTCATCTTATCCCGGTGAGCAACTAGCCCACCCAGCGCCTCCTTTTCGGCACCTGATACCCTTACGCATAACTCCTATTTAAGCATATCGCTTCCAGAGCGCTTATTTTGCCAAAACAAGGCCGTGGGAGGTAGATTAAGGCAAATAGAGCACGCTAATTACGCGGTTTTGCCGCAGCTTAGCCCTTGAAAGTTTCTTCGGGTCAGCGCCGCCAAAGGCAGCGAAAACAGCGCATCACACCCTTACGCTTCAGGCGACTTAAAGCCGCCCATAATCGCGCAAGGCGTGACACGAAGATAACCAACGCATCCCGCCGAATAGTGCCACGCGTAAAGCGCCAGCCTATTCAAAACGAATGCGTCCATCTCAATTATTACCTACTCACGATTGGCTTAAAAACGTTTAGTACGGCTTCGAAAAGCGCAGTGCCGACGAAAGCAAAGTGAGATCGGGGGCTCGAAACCCATGCCAGTAACCCTCTTGACCAATGACACCACCCGCTAGAATCGTGGCTACGACTGGTTTTAAGGGGTTTCATGCCAGTAATCAGACCGTTGGATGCAGATTCCCAACCCAGCGTATAATTACCCTACGGTTAGCAGATATTCTAGGCAGTAGAGGAATAGTTAGCCTTTTAATCAATCTACCCGTTCTTATTCTGCTAGGTGATGCGGATGAATGACCTTGATGCGGCAAAAGCAGCCGAATTAGTAAAAAAACACGCCGTAGCACTTCATGGAAATTTAGCTAACTATTCGTTCAAACTAATCAGCGTAGCTCCTAATACTGAAAATGATGTTTGGAAAGTTACTTGCGAATATCTAGTTACGGCTACTGATACAACTCCGGTCAAATATCTCTTTAGAGTAAATGTATCCCACGGACAAATCTTAGATATAACCAAACTTGATTAGGCGGAATAGCATGTTTGGTTCGGAAACTGCGGTAGAAACCGCAATTAACGAGAAATGTTCGGTTGTAATAGATACTAGCGTATTATTCGATTACCTTAGAGCAATTGCTTTCCCAGAAGAAGTCAAACCGGGTTCGGATTTATTGGTAATCAAGACGCTCATAAGCCAATTTGGAAATAAATACATCACTCCGCATGTCCTTGCGGAGATAGGAACTGCGGCGAATTCACGTTTTAGAGATAATGATAGCAAACGTCAATTGTTCTTGAATCGTAGCAAAGGAATTCTTTTAGACTTGAATGAAGAGCCTATTGGAAAGAATGACGTTCTCCAGCACGAATGTTTCGAGAAATTCGGAGTTTGCGATATTGGGGTTATGTTGTTTAGTCGCCGCAAGAATTGCTATCTTCTGATGGCCGATTCTCCCGCAGAGAGTTACGGCAAGAAGAACGGATTCAAAATCATTTCAGTTGGAGAACTCCGAGCGCATTACTTGACGTATTGTAAATAGTGGAAACGCCACCTACGGATAGATTGTTGAGGTGCAAGAGGGACTTTTGCTACACTTTTGGGACTTTAGCTACAGAAACGACTTTAGACACAACGCCAGCGCCGCGCAAACGGCTTTATACGCGCGCCTCCAGTTACTAGTGATGGCTGAACAAGGCGCGCTGCAACGGTCGCTCGCACGGTTGGAGAAAGCGGTTGCAAACCAAGCTGTGGGAGAGCTGAAAGCCATAGGCTCGGAAATGGGCGAGTACGCACTCGTGCGCAACGAGATTGCTTTCGCAGAAATGGGCGTAATCGCCCAAGCAGTCAAGAAAGTGTGCGAAAAACAATATCTCGCCACATCGCCCGAATGGCCTGCAGTGCGCAATAAGGTCGTGGAACGCGTGCATCAAGCTGAAAATATGCTTGAGCAAGCCAGGCGCGACGAAGTGTTGGAATGCCTGCGCCTCGCGTCAAGCGCCTTGGACGACTTCAACACCAACAAAGGCCGCTTCCGCACGAGCCTCGCGAGCAAGGCGCGCATCAAGCTGGCCGCGGACATATACGCACACGGCGCGTCGCTCGGCAAGGCGTGCGAACTGTCCGGCGCAGCAAAGCAAGACGCCCTCGAGTACGTCAGCGTAACGAAAATTCCCGATAAATACCCGCCGGCAATAAGCGTGGCGGAACGCCTGAAGATTGCAGAGTCCGTTTTCGAGTGAGATGCTTATGAAATCAATCATATTCGACGCCAGCACGCTCATCTCCCTAAGCGAAACGTGCCTGATAAGCGCGCTGTACTTCCTGCGAGACCAGATAAGCGGCAAGTTTTACGTGACGCCCGCAGTGCAGCGCGAGATTGTTTCGCGCCCGCTAGGCATCCGCAAGCTGGAGTTCTCGGCAATGCGCCTGAACAAGCTTCTCGACGACCGCATAATCGAAGTGATAGCCACGCCCAACCTGCAGGCCGAAACCGTGCGCCTGCTCGGCCTTTCCAACAACCTATTCTACGTTAACGGCAGCCCGTTGCAACTGCTGCAAGCCGGGGAGGCAGAGTGCGTCGCAAGCTTCGAGGGCGCCAGCATAACTGCGATGGCCGCAGACGAGAAGACCGTGCGCCAACTCATAGAAGCCCCCCTAGAGTTCAGCAAACAGATTGCAGGCGAGTACTCGGGCCGCGTGCAGGTGGATGACGGAAACTTGGCGCTCTGGCGGAAGGCAACGAATCACATTAAAACCATTCGCTCGTCAGAACTATTGGCAGTAGCGGCCGGGAAAGGGTTCTTCAAAGACTACGGCGCAGCCAGCGGCGAAGCGCGCACGGCGGCCGTCTACGCGTTGAGGAACGCCGGCTGCTCGCTTTCGCAAAGCGAACTCGTCGAGTTTGAAGGGCTGGACGGCAAGAGGAATTCCGAATGAGAATCGCGTTAATAGGGGAGGGGGGCACAGGCAAAAGCACGCTCGCCTACTCGTTCTCCAACTACGTGGTGAAGAAAGGCCTTTCCTGCAGCATCGCCAACCTCGACGTTTTCTGCCGCCACATCAAGTACGCGCCGTCATTCGACTGCCGCAAGGCAGCGAAACGCCGGGGGATAAAGCCTTGCGACGCCGACAAGGCGCTGGAAGAAACTTACCGCCAGCTTTTGCAAGATGAAGCGCTCTCTCAAGCGCAAAAGGCCAGCGCGGTGAACATAATGGACTGCCGCGGCGGCGCGGGCTTCTTCCTGCTCACTTCCGCAGGCGATTTCTTGCGCAAGCGCAGCGACGCCGCGTTCCTCGTGTGCGACGCCACGCGCGGGGAAGGCGATTACGCGACAGAAACGGCTCTCGCGGGCGTAATGCAAACCCACCTCAAGCTGCCCGTCATAACCGTGCTCAACAAGTGGGACTGCGTGAACAACGCACCCCGGCAACAAACGCTTTTCAACGAGGCGCGCCCGGCCGCGCCCGTGGCAGGCGCCATCGCGGCGAGCGCCGTCGAGGGGTTGGGCTTCCGCGAAATGTTTTGTGCAATGCTCGCCAACAAAAACCGCGCGGAAGAGCAAGCAGTGCAAGCGAGGCTGTAACGCCGGGGGTTCAAACGCGCGCGTACGCCGCGCTGCAACCGGCTTCCTCGTTTTCCACGGCGAACTCGCCTGAAAGCTCCGCCTCCCCCTGCGCGACCTTCACGCTCGACGCGCCCACCTCGCGCTGCAAGAGCTTGGCGTTCTGCTTGAGGAAACCCTCGAAATCAACGTCTGACGCGCGCACTGCCAGCGCTATGCGCTCTTGAACGATGAAGCCGTTCTTCTTGCGGCTGGCCTGCACCGCGCGCACTAGCTCGCGAAAACGCCCTAGAAGCACTAGGTGAGGCGTGCGCTTCACGTCAAGCGCAACCGTAAACTCCACCCCGTCAAACGAAGTTTTCGCCGAAGGCCAACCGGCAGGCGCGCCTCCCACCGACGCTTTGAGAACGTTGTTCTGGCTGGCAATGAGGCTTTCCAGCAAGGCAACGGCTTCGGTTATGGGAGCGGGACCTGCGACCTTCAGCTCGGCGAGCGGCCAGCGCAGCTTGAGCTTGGCGGCCTGCCGCAGCGAGTTCGCCGCTTCGGAAACGAGCATTGCTATGGACATGCTGCGTTCGAGCGGTTCATTCACCAGCGAAGCGTCGGGCTTGGGATAGTTGCAGAAGTGCACGCTGCCTCCCTCGCCGCCGGTTTTCAGGAACAAGTATTCCGAGATGAACGGCGAGATGGGCGCGAGGAGCTTCGCGCTCTCTTGCAGTACGGTGCGCATCGTGGAGAGGCACGCCTTGCGGCTCGCGGCGTCTTCGCCCGACACGCGGTCGCGGCAGAGCTTGACGTACCAACGCGAAAAGTCGTTCACGATAAAGTCCATCAACGCCCTTCCGGCGAGGTGGAACTCGAACGCCTCCAAGTGGCTGGTAACGCGGCCCGAAACCGTGTTGAGCCGCGAGATTATCCACTTGTCTTCCACAGCCAACGAAACCTTGCCAACGGGAAGCTTGTCGGGAGAGTAAGTCTCGAGGAACTTGAAGACGTTCCACAATATGTTGACTGACCGCACCACTTCCTGGGCGGTTGTGAATGAAAACTTTTGCACGTCCCACGGCGCTATTTCCCAGCAATTGTACAGGCGCAGGCAGTCGGCGCCAAGCTTGTCCAACGCGTCGCCCGCAGGCACGACGTTGCCTAGGCTCTTGCTCATCTTCTCTCCCTTCTCGTCAAGCACCCAGCCCATCATAGACACGCTCTTGAAAGCAGGCTTGCCGAACACGCCGTGGCTACAGAAAAACATTGCGTAAAACCAGCCGCGAATCTGGTCTTGCGACTCGCTCACCATGTCAATGGGAAACATCGACTCGAACAACTCGCGGCTGCCCTTGCGGTGCGGATAGCCGAACGACGCCCACGGCGCGATGCCCGAATCGAACCACACGCTGAAAATGTCGGGAGTGCGCCGCATCACGCCGCCGCACGCCTTGCAGCCAAGCTCCACTCCGTCGACAGTGTGACGGTGCAAGTCAAGCTCTCCCGTAGCCAACAGTTTCTTCAAGCGGCTTGCCTCGGCAGGGTCAACCATTCCATCGGCCATTTCGGTCGCGCTGCCAACCACTTTCGACGCACCGCAACCGCCGCACTTCCACAACGGGATGGGAATGCCCCAAAAACGCTGTTGGGAAATGCACCAGTCGGCAGCGCCGGCCACCCAATTGGCGAACGCATCGCGGCCGTAGCCCGGCATCCAGTTGACGGAATCGTTCGACGCGAGCATCGCCTCCTTGATGGGCTCTACCGACAAATAAATTTGGTTGCTCAAACGAAAGATGAGGGGCGACTTGCAGCGCCAGCACAACGGGTACGCGTGCGTCACGCGCTCTTCAAACAACAAGCTGCCACGACCGGCGAGGTAATCTATAATGAGCTTGTCAACCGACTTCACGAACTTGCCTTGCCACAAATCCACGTCTGCCGTGAACTTGCCCGCCTCGTCCACGGGCGAAAGCGCAGGAAGGCCGTAATGCTTGCCGAAATGATTGTCAGTCTGCCCGTGCCCCGGCGCCACGTGCACGAGCCCCGTGCCTTCAGCCATGGTGACGAACTGCTCGAACTCCTTCTCCGCGGCATTAAGCTCAACCACGCGCAACTGAAGGCCACCGCACTTTTCGCACACTCCCCCGATGCCGGCCTCAAGCTGCGCCTCTTCGCCAGCCAGTTCCTTTAACTGGCGCTCGCCGCACTCCGAGCACTCAACGCGGCACTTCACCCCCCCGCCAGTCTCCTCGCGCTTCGAGTGCTTCTTGTACTTCTTGCGCACCATCAACGGAATGGAAAGGTACACGCGGTGCGCCGCGGGGTCGCCCGCAATAGCGCGTTGCGACTGCACGTCCACAAGCGGCTCGAACCGCATTCCGTCAAGCTCGCTGCCGTCAAGCTCGCCCACCACCTCGCACTCCAAACCCGCCTTTTCAATCACTTTCGCGCAAAGCTTCTTGCCAATGATGAGCACTTCACCCGTGGATTTCACGCGCGCCTTCACGTACTTCTCGCCCGCCGCAGCCGCAATAGCCACGTTGGCAGGCAGCGTCCACGGCGTGGTAGTCCACGCGAGAAGAAACTCGTTCTTCGCGCCAGCCACCTTGAACTTTACGAACACGCTGGGGTCGGTCACCGTTTTGTAAGAATCGCTCACTTCATAACCGCTTAACGCCGTCTCGCAATGCGGGCACCAGTGAATCGAACGCCTCCCCTCGGAAACGAATCCCTTCTCGTGAAGCTGCTTGAACGTCCACCAGCCGCTCTCGATGTAACAAGGCTTGAGAGTAAAGTAAGGCTCGAAAAAGGCGCGCCACGCGCCAAGCCTGCGGTAGTAAGCAAGCCAGTGCTTCTCGTTGTTCGCAACCTTCGACAGGCAGGCTTCGTCGAACGCGGCTATGCCCTTCTCGACAATCTCCTTCTTGCTCGTTATGCCCAGTTCCTTCTCCACGATGACTTCAACAGGCAAGCCGTGGCAGTCGAAACCCGCTTGGATGAACGTGTCGAAGCCCTGCATGTGCTTGAACCGCGTCCACAAGTCTTTCACGGTAGTAGTCTTCACGTGGCCCACGTGCGGCAGCGCGTTAACGTACGGAGGGCCGTCCAGCACGAAAAACTTTTTCGCGCCCTTGCGGTTCGCAGCGAGCTTGGAAGGAATCTTCTCCCGCTCCCAATAAGCGAGCACTTCAGCCTCTAGAGCCTTCGCGTCGTACGTCTGAAAGTCTTTCAACGACAACACCACCAACCGCTGCGTTTATCTTCCGCGCGAGAAACAGCGCGTACGAATAATGCCGCGCGTGGTTAAAATGCGTTTTGACGGGCGGTTTTTATAGCCAGAACGGCATTCGCTTAGTTATGGCCGCCGGCAGGATGTTCACACCCAAACCACGCCAGTTCGGACAAATGCGCATAGCGCGCGCCAGCGACGGAGGCCTGCTGCTAATCTTTCCAGGCGCGCGCGACGACGAGCTGCACAAGCTCGACCCGGGCAACTGGAACGACCCGCGCGGATTGCTGGAAACGCCTGGGCAAAAAGTGCAGCGAGTACCTACCCGCGATGGAACGGTAGTACACTTGCGTTACGCGAAAATCGCGCCGCCGAAAGGCGAGACGACGAAAGAACACGGGCGTTCCTTAAACGAACAATTAGTTATTCCGATGAGTTCGCGCGTGGGCAAGCTCGAGCAGCTCACCACGCTTTACGCCCGCTGCCACTTGTGGCTGAAACACAACGGTTTTCAAACGGTTGAACCGCTAGCAATTCACGTGCCGCGCAACGGCCCGAGAAAGCTCATCACGCGCGCATTATTCCCGCTTAAACACGCAACTCGGAGAGAAATTGCCGTTGAGGTCGAACGAGTTGAAGCCCTCGGATGCAAGCCTCACGACTGGAAAACTGAAGGCAACGTGCACAAAGACGACAGGGGCAATATTGTTTTCATCGACACCGACCTTTTCGAAGTGCCCGACAAAAAGTTTCAGGCGCTGCTTGACGCTATGTGGAAGGAAGCGCGCAAAACCAAAAAAGTCTGGAAAGCCGAGTACTAATACTCGCTCAATGTCGGACTCAAACCATTTCCATGTAGCCGCACTTGCCGCACGAGAGGCGGTTAGTGTGCTTGCCGAGGCGCGTGCCAGACCCGCACTTGGGGCAGCTCTTGCCGGAAACGTAAGGCCTAAAGCTCTTCTCCTTCGAACCTTTCTTTTCAGCCATTAAACATTCACCTATTTCACGAGCTTACTTCTTCGCAGGCTTTGCTTCCCCGCCCGCCTTGCGGGGCACGCGGCCAGCGAGCTTCTTGTGGCCGAACGCCTTGAACGCCTCGGGAGACGAATACACTTGGGCGCGCACGAGCGCCTCGCCCTTGCCGTAACCGCCGTCAACCTCGGTGATGAGGATGCAATCCTTCGTGCCAGCCACCTTCTTCGCCAACTCGGCCATCACTTCCGGCCGCGAGGGAGTGGCTTGAAAGCCAGTCACGCGGCACGTAACCTCGACACGCTCGAGGAGCTTGTTGTCAAACTGCGAAATTATTTCAAGCTGCATTTTGCTAAACACCTTCACTAACGCCGCGGCACTCGACGCCATTTTATTTCAATTATTTTATCTTCAACGCGTAACGGCCGGGCACGAGCGCGCCAATCTGCTTTGCAACCTCAGAGCTTTCCGGCGCGAGGATGAGAATGTACCCCTCGAACGACTTTGTGAGCTCCGAATCCTTGCACGTAGGGCATACGTCTCCACCCGTTATCATGCGGCACTTGCGGCAAGCCTTCTCAACCATCAATCACACCTTATTTTACCCGGCCGAGCCCCGTCGGCCGCATTGTCAATGCTATCTTGCTGTTGGGAATGTTGTCCTTGAAGCTCACGGTCGCAATCTTGGCTTTCACCACGTCGCCCTTCTTAACGACCGCCTTCGACTTGCGACCCACGATGACTCCCTTCTTCTTGTCGAAAGTGAAAAAGTCGTCCGCCACCTGCGAAACGTGCACCAAGCCGTCTATCGGCCCCATGCGCACGAACACGCCGAACTCGACGACCTCGCTAACCTCGCCTTGAATTATTTCATTAACTTGCGGGTTGAACACAAGCGCATCGAACTCCACGTCAAAATAAGCCGCGCCGTCACCCGGAATCACGCGACCCTTTGACTGTATCGCCGCGTTGTGCAAGCTCACGATAATGCCGTGCTCCCGCCGCACCGTGCGCTCGTACTCTTCGCGCAGTATCTTCAACGCTGCCACCGACATCTTGTCGCCAAACAAAACTGGCGGGATGCGGACGCTTTCTTTGAATCTCACAAGCTGATACATTTTCCGGAAGCCCCCCTTGAACGGATTAGACCGCAAAATAAGGCTCTAGACTAGAAGATAGGCGGGAAGGAGGTTTATATTCCTTGCGCGGCCGGCGAGCAAAGGTTTTTCCGCACTTGCAACTGAAATAATAGCATGGCTGGCGAAGAGCAGAGGCTCATCAAAGAAATAATGCGGCAGGCGGAGCTCATTGCCGCAGAGCGCGACGCCGAGTTCGCAAGCCTCGACAGGCGCACGATAAGCAAGTGCGAAAAGGCCGCTGATGATTACGAACAACTAGCGCGGCAAGACCACCCGGACGCAGTCGCATTGTGGGAAATCGACGCGCAAGGCGGCGCAACCATACTGCTTGCCAACGCGTCCAACTACGCGGTGCCCCGCGAATGCCCCCTTAACGTCCTGCCGCTCACGCGCGACATGATAACGCTCCCGCGCGGCAACGCCCACGAACGCCACTTCGGCCCCCAGACGATGGCGCGCCTGTTCTCGGCGCACGCTGCAGCGAAAGAAAGGCGCAAGGCGCGCGACGGCATGGCCAAGCGGATGCTGAAAGGCCTCGAGGGAAAGAGCACCGAGTGGCTTGAAGGCTTCCACAACGGCTTGAAGGCAGCCAGGCGCCTGCAGGGTTGACTGGATTTCAGCGACCTTTCTTCTCAGGAATCTTTTCAATTGCAACTTCCTTCTGCTTGCCTGAAGCGCTTATCGCCCCCTTGAACTTGCGCAGGAAGAAGAAACCAGCAGCGACGATTATCACGAGGACCGCCAGCCCAGCCACGAGCACGAGGTCAACCTGGTTCTCAGTGCGCGGCAGCGTCAACGCGGTGAAGGCCAACGTCGTCGCGTTAGCCTTAAGCTCCTCCAACTCCGACTTTGTCGCAAGCCTGCCTGCCGACAAGTCTCCTTGCTTGAGGTCGAACGCCTTCTGCAAGCCCGACTGTTCCGCCTGGAGCGCCGCAACGCGGCCGTCTGAAGCGCCGAAAACCTTCATCACTTGCGCAAGCGCGCTTGACGAGTTCTGCAGCGAGGCCTTCGACGCCTTCAAAGAAGGCACGAGCGCGCCAACATCGTCAACGAGCTTCGCGAGAGAAGTGTGCTTGGCTTTGAACGCCGAAGCTGCGGCTGCAGCCTGCGAAGCGGTAGTAGCGTTGTTCACGCCCGCCAAGAGCCCTTCGAGCTCCTTCACGCCTTTGGAAGCGAACGTGGTTACCGAACCGGAAGCGGCGGCAAAACTCTCGTCAAGCTGCAACGCCTTCTTGCGGAACGAATCGAGCAACACGCCCGACTCTCCCACGGCCTTGCGCTTGGCCGCCCCGTCCTTGCGCGCGGCAGTCTCGGCAGCCACGCGCCCGGTAATGCTGGCCACGGTAGGGAACGACTTGTAAGAATCAAGCGTGCTTGCAACCGCGGCCAACGCCGTCGAAGAAAGAACGCAACGGTTGAGCTTGCCGCCAGACTCGCTGCCCCAAGGCGGAATTCCTTTCATCACGTCGTGGCCAGCGTTGAACCGCGTAACGCCCGCCTGCACGTCCGCAGCATCCTTCGCGCCTTGCGCGAGCTTTTCAACCACGCCAACGTCGCCAGCCGCCACCGCAGCCTCCACCGCCGCAACCGACTGCTTAAGCTTCGGCAGGGACGCATTAATCATCATCGTGCCGTTTCGCATATCGTGCTTGTACTGGCGCACCGACGAATAAGTATTCCCTACGACCGTCATGCCAATCAAGTCGAAGTCGTAAATCATTTCGCAGCGCCTCAAGCTAGGGTTGCTTATCACCTGACTATCCATCATGCAAAACATGCCTATGCCGCGCGTGAAGTTGTAGTACGCTCCCGGCGATTGGTCGTAACGGCAAAGCTCGAACGACGCGTTGAACGCGTTAAAATTGCTTTTCAGCAAGTCAACGTCCGACTGCTTGAAAGGAACGCCCAACGCCTTGACGTAACCCGCGGCCACGCGCGAAACCACTTCCTGCGAAGTAACCGGCTCGAGGTTCGAGTCGAGAATTATGCTAGCCACGCCGTTGAGCGTAACCACGTAATACTTTCCACCCGCATCCACCGTAGTGTAGTTAACCTGCTCGCCCGACTGGGCGTAGTAACCCGCCTCGCGCAACTTCTCGTCAACCTTCGGCACAGGCGTGGCCGTCGGGGTTGCGTTCGAAGAGTTCACAACGCTCGAGTTGCTTGAGTTGCTCGAGTTTGACGAATTCGAGGAATTCGCCGCGGCTGCAAAAGAAATGAGCAGCACTAATGCAATAAACGCCAAGGAAAGTGGTTTTATAGCTGTTCCAGACATAATCGTAACAATAGCAAGCAGGATTAAAAAGCTTGCGACCCCCCGCTGTAGCTCAACCTGGCAGAGCACCTGACTGTAGCCAAGCAAAGGCGCTTGCACGACAATATGACTGCAAGCCAGCAAACGACGGAAATCAGGGTGTTGGGAGTTCAAATCTCCCCAGCGGGACT
>JBBSWX010000005.1:0-8028 GCA_038046065.1 Microcaldota archaeon
TTCTTTCCCGCGGAAGCCATCTCGCGAATTGGGTAGCTTATGCGGGCGTTGCGCGACGCTACTTTAAAGTTTAGTGCCAAGTTGCTTCCCTTCGTTTTGCTTCTTTTCCATCCTTTCGTTTGCCAACGCTTAAATTGTGGTGGGTTCGCCTGCGGAAAACGAAGCGCCTCAAGCGCGTTCGGCGAGCTTGCGCCTTCCCGCCTCGAGGGCGTGCGGGTATTCGACGGGTAGCTTGATGCCGTGCTTCTTGGCAAGCGCGATAACGCGCGCGTATGACTCGACGCGGAAAGGAACGTGGCTTTCCCTTCCCGGGCCTACGCCCCAGCTGCGCAGCGTTGTTTCTTTCACACCTGCTGCATTCGCAAGTTCCCTAAGCGGCAGAACGTCCGCGTTTGCCAAGGACTTCGGGGCTTGCAGCGCCTCGTGCAGCGATAGCGTACGAAACTTTTTTGTCACTTGTTTCCCCAATCGACTTTCACCACAGCGCCGCGCAGGAATTCCATCGCGGCGAACGCGGCGTTCGCCCCCTGGCCGACGCTCGTTGCGAGCTGCATCCTGCCGCCAGTGCAATCGCCCGCCGCGAACACGCCCGGCGCGGTAGTCTTCCCTTCCGCGTCTATCTTCACAAAGCTGCCTTCCACTTCCGCACCGGCGAGGGTCGCGAGGCTCGCGCTTCCTGCGGTACCTACGGCCACGAACAGGCCGTTGCACTCCGCGTCATACTCGCTCCCATCCTGCTTCCGGCAGCGCACTCGCGTCAGGAAAGGCGCGCCTTCGAGCGCTACCACCGTATCCCGCCGCAGTTCAATGCCTTTTTCTTTCAAGAGTTTTTTCGAGCTTTCGCTTGCCGCGAGGGGTTTGCCTTGCGTGAACACCGTCACTTTGCTGGCGTGCCTCGCGAGTTCTAGCGCCTCGTGGCACGCGTAATCGCCCGCGCCTACCACTGCGACGGGCTTTTTCTTGAAGAACCACGCGTCGCAAGCGGCGCAGTAGCTCACGCCTTTGCCCACGTACTCCTCTTCGCCCGCCACTCCGGCAGAGGCGCGCTTGCTGCCGCTGCAAATGATGATTGCTTTGCACGCGAGCTTGCCGCCAGAACTAGTTTCAACTGTGAAGCCGCCTTCACGGCGCGCGATTTTCACGACTTCGCCGTCCACCAGTTTGCTTCCAAACTTGGCGGCTTGCCTTTCACCCGCGGCGAGCAGCTGCCCGCCGGACTGCGATTCCACACCGAAATAGTTTTCAATCGCGTGCGCGAGCTTCAAGCCGCTGTCGCCAGAGTTGCCCACGACCGTTACCGAGTGTTTCGCGCGAGAGAGGTACACCGCGGCTTGCAGGCCTGCCGGCCCGCGGCCTACCACCACGACGTCAATGGTCTCCGCCATTTTCCGTGCGGTTTCCGGCTCGTTGATGCCCGGCGTCATTCCTGCATTCATCTTGCGTCATCCACCATCTCTAGGATGTCTTCCTCAACCGGCATGGCTTCCTCGCGGCTGACTTCCGTGAATAACTGTGAAATCATTGTCGGCCTCATGCCTGCTATCAGCACCTTTCCTTCGTCCGCGATGACATTGATTTTGCAGGGCATGCATAAGGAAATCAACCGGTTCCTGTTCAGGAATGCGTTTGCGTGTTTTGCCGAGCAAATCTCGATAATCTTCAGCGGCTTGTGGCTAAATCCCTTTGCGGCCAGCCTTTCTTTCACGTCATAAACTTGGAATAGCGCCCAGCCTTTCTTCTCAACGGCCTTCAGCACCGACACGACTGCATCGTCAAAGCTTTTTTCCGTCTCAACTGTGTACGCGAAATCTTCAGCATTCATTGCCGCACCTCACCCTTTTTTCACTTCCGCATTTCTTCCGTAAGCGTCATTCCGCCTCACTTTTTTCCAAGCTTTCAACGTTCTTTATATCTTCTGCATGAAGCCGCCTACTTCGTCGCGCGAGATGAGCACGAGTATGGCGACGAACAACAGTATTATTGCGATGATTTTCCACGAGT
Organism: Microcaldota archaeon; assembly: GCA_038046065.1. Classification (GTDB taxonomy): domain Archaea; phylum Micrarchaeota; class Micrarchaeia; order Norongarragalinales; family UBA97; genus JBBSWX01. The sequence goes on from JBBSWX010000005.1 coordinate 2,002, forward strand.
CCCCCTCCTCGGTTGGTAGGGTTGCAGCCCGCAGTGCGGGGAGCTTGATTGTCTCCGCGCTGTTCGCGCCCTCGCGGCTGGATAGGCTTATGAACACTTCGCGGGAAGGCTCGTCTTCGATGGGTGCGATTAGCACGTCCAAGTATTGCGCCTGTCCCGGCTGGAGGCTCGTCTCGCGTTTTTCGCTCACGAGATAGCCGCTCCCGCCGGGAATGCTTGCGGTTATCTGCGAGGCAGGCACGTTGCCGTCGTTCGTCACGGCGATGCGTACGGTTACAACTTCCGGTTGCGTGCCGCTCTTTGAAACGTTGGTGATGCGAATAGAGAGCTTCGCCTGCGGGTCGCTCACTTCAAGCCGGGTTGGGATGCGCGTGCTTTCCAAGCCCGAGATTACCGTGATGAACGCAAGGTACTCGCCCGACGGAGTGCCTGCCGGGATTTTGAACGTGACGAGAAAGTCTTTGTACGAACTTGCGGGAATGTTTTGCGCAGTTGCTTCGGCCTTCCACCAGTGGGAGGGAATGCCTTCGATTATCATCAGGGGGTTGTCGATTTTCTTGTTTCCCGCGTTCGTCACGCGTACGGCGTACTGGCGGGGCACGCCTGCGACCGTCTCGTAACTCGATGCTTTCACGCGCAGCGGCGAGTCGCTGCCGTTCGCCGAGATGATGTTCAACGAGAGGGCAATTTCGTTCTGTCCTGCCGTCGAGTATATCGTCATCGCCGTGTTCTTGCGGCCGAGTTGCGCGGCCGCACTGACTTGCACCGCCACGCCCGCCGTTTTCCTTTCTCCCGGTGCGAGCATGAAACTGGCGGGAGAAACGGTGAGTTGGATGCCTGTGAAGGGCACGGGGTTGTAGTTGATTGAATAGTTGCTTGCCAGCGTGCCGTTGTTTTCCACGACGAACGGTATTGTCGTGAGTTGCCCGCGGGGCGCGGGGAACTCTTGCCGCGAGAGGGCGCTAGTGCTTGAAACGCCCGACACTTGAATGCACGAGTCGAACGCGATTGCGTCAAAACCTTCGTACTTTGCGTAAAGCGTGTAGGCGTAGTAGCCCGGCGCTACCGTGGCGGGAACGTCCGCCGTGAGCGTGAATGCCTGGCTCTCGCCGCGCAACAGTTGGAAGAGGCTCTCGTCAAAGCTCAAGTACGGCTGCACCGTTGAGGAGGCGGAGATGGAAAGCTGGAACGGGCCGGTTACTTCCCCAAAGTTGCGCATCGTCATCCCGAGGCCAACGGGCTTGTTGTGGAAAACCGGCAGGCACTGGCCGGGCGTGCTTTCCAACTGCAAGTTCAAGTGTTGCGAGTAGACGAATATGCGCGCCGGCAAGTCGGTGTAGTTGACTTGCGCGCTTGCCGTGGCGGTTTCCACGCGAAAGAGGAATTGTTTGAACATCGACGGCGTGCCCAGCGGTATGGTGACCGTGGCGTAGGCGACTTTAGACTCGCCAGGCGTGAGCGAGAATACTTGCGGAGAAATTGTTGTCGTCGCTTCGAACGCGTTGCCTTCGTCGCTGCCGGCGAGTATCTTGTAGTACACTCGCTCCGGCCGGTTGTTGGTCGCCGTAATGGCATAATCTACAGTATCTCCAGGGCGCGCGATGACGTCGGTGGCGGGGTTGACGTACGCTTCCGCCGCGCTTGGCACGGGCTGGCCGCCGGTTCCGGTCACTTGCAGCTGGAGGTTTCTTTTCTCGAGGCACGCATTTGCGAAGCCGCTCCACACTTGCAAAGGCAGGTTGTACATTCCGGGCTGCGCGTCCACCACCGTGGCTTGCAGGTGCACAGTCGCACTGGCGCCTGAAGGTATTACTAGCGGTGTTGCCAAGTCTTTGAATTGGCAGTCGAACTCTTCGGGCCTGCAGAGCGAGTTGAGGTAGATGCTTTGCGTGGAAGGCCCGTTGTTAAACAGGCTTACCGAGAACGTGGCCGTGCCGGGTGCGGTTACCTGCGCGCTTTCCTGCACCGTAACTTGCAGGAACGGGCAAGCGGCAAGCGCGAGGGCCGGCAGCAGCACTGCTGCTAGCAATATTTTGGAGAGGCTGTTCATAAAACATTTTTGGCGCTCGGCGGTATTTAAAACCGTTGAATGGCTAAAAGCGGGCATATGGACTGCCACAAGCTGCTGGCAAGCGCGTTAGTCTTTTTCCTATAGCAAGTGACGCAATTAATTATACCGATCAGGCGTCACTTGCTATCTAGTAAGCGACACCTCTTTGTACAATTACTTGTGTCGCTTACTATAGCTTTAATCAGCGCGGCGGTTGTCATTGACGCGGTGCACTATGCCGCATCAAAGTTCCTGTTGGGCGGCGATTGCCGGTACGGCGATGAGGGTTTCGCCAAACTGCGGGCTTCGGCCTAACGTGCGTTCTTGCGGGCAGCCTGCGCGTGGCGCTTGCGCGCCCGTCTTATCGCCGGTTTGGTTTCGCGCTTAAGGCGCGCTAGGCGGCGCGAGTACTTGGCGTGCAGGCGTTCGTACGTCGCTTCGGCAATCTTGCCTTCAGCCATGAGGTTGTCGAGCGAGTCGAGCCGCGCCTTCAACTCTGTGGCTTCGCTCGTCGCAGGGCCGCGCGTTTTCACTGCGATGACGAGTATTATGAATGCCGCGGCTATCACGAGCAGCGCGACAATCACCGCGTTTCTGTCCACCGTCGCGTTGCGGGGTTCTTCAGTTATTACCACTGAGATTTTCGGTTCGTCAACAACCGATCCGGGCGTCGTTTCAGGCAGGGCAGTTGCCGCGCCGAGCTGTTGGTCAGGCGTCTTGCCGCCGCGCATGATTGCGCTTGCCGCGTCCAGGCGTATTGCGAGCTCGCGCAGCTTGGCGGCGTTGAATGCGTACACTGGGTCGCGAGAGCGCGCCCACTCTTGCTTGTTGTACAACGCGTGCGCGAAGTAGTACCGCGCCCAAGCGGTGCCGAACGACGGGAGTTCGCTTGCAGGCGGCACGCTGGCAGCCGCGCCGCGCGCATTCTCCCCCTCGGCGGTGGCGAAGGCGATTGCGAAGCTCGCGTCAAACACGGCCGTGGCGTAAGCGCCGTCCTCGAACTCCAGTTCGGCCATCTCGAGGTGGAAGTCGGCTTCGTCGTCAAGTGCGTCGCGCGTCTCGTTCGCCGCACGTTTGATGAGCGTTTCCGCCGCCTCCTGCAGCGTCGATTCGTTGAGCTTGCGGCCGTTGGATTTCGCTTGCGCGATTTCAGCCATTTCGAGCGACGCGTTCGCCCACAAACCCGCGACTGCAAGGTCTTCCGCCGCGTCCCGCAGGCTCCCGTTGCCGGTGAGCGTGTCGTTCGCATCCCGCAGCCTCGAGTCCGCCCAGTACCACCGCAACTCTGACGCGACGGCCCATTCGAGGTTTCCGTCGTCCTTTTCAAGGTTGGGCAACGCGTCGAGCGATTCGCGCAGCGCTGTCGCTTCGCGCAAGAGTTCTTCGCGCGTGGAATTCTCTTTGCTTGCCGTGATGAGCGCGGCGTGCGTTAGGAACGCTGCGTTTGCCGCCGAGTAATAATACCCTTCGTCAAGCAGCTTGCCTGCAAGGGCGAGTTCTTCCTGCGCGTACTTTGCGAGGGGCGTGTTGTTCAGCGCGCCCGCTGTGTACTGCGCCCTGCCGAGCGCGTTGCGCGCCATCACGCCGAGCGGCTTGTCTTCGCCAGTCGCCACGATTTTTTCAAGCGTTATTTCCGGCAGCGACGTGTCGGCAGGCGTCACTCTCGTGCCCGCCTGCGAGAAGGCGTACGCCGTTGCTTGCTCGAGCGTGCGCGCTTCGACGACTTGCAGCCCCCATTTAGCGAGTGCTTGCTGCGTGAGGTTGGTATTATCCTGAAGGCTCTGGCCGGCGGGCACTACGAGGATTTTCACGCCGAGCTTTCCTGCAGCTTCAGTCTTCTTGGCCACGCCGCCCACTTTGCCGACAATGCCTTCGGGGCTTATCGAGCCGGTCACCGCTAGGTCGCTGCGCACATTTTTGCCGGAGAACTCGGCTGCAGCTGCGATAGCCATTGCCGCCCCGCCGCTTGGCCCGTCCACAACTTCCGCGTTGGCTTTCACGTCGAACTCGACGTAGTACTTCGTCTTGTCTATTCCGGTCAGCGTGGCTGCGGCGGCCACGGCGCTTTTGGCGGATTGCTGTGTTTCGACGCTGAGGAAGTGGGAGAGGAGGCTGTCGGAAATTACGAGGCTGACTTTGCCGGTGCCCGGCCCGGCCGTGGCCACTACCGTCGTGAGCAGCCCTTCGCCGTTGGCATCAATTGCCGGCACGGTGACTTGCGACGCGGCCGCGACCAGCTGGGCTGCAATCGCAACAAAGGCTAGCGCGAGCAAGAGTTTCCGCATTTTATTGCACTTTAAACCGTTTCGCAACCCTGCGTTTTAAACCCTTGCACGCCTTTAACGCGACTCGTAGCGCTTGCGCCACTTCTCGAAGCTTGCATGATAAGCTTCATTCAGCTCCCGTTCGATATCATCTTTCAATTCACTTTTCAATTGCGGCTGCGTGCGCGCCATTATTCCGCCCTTCGGTTGCGGCGGGTAATCCCCGAGAGGCATCCGTTCTGCAAGCAGGTTACCGAGGTCTTTTGTGGCAATCAGGCCATCGAAATCTAAGTAGTGGGGGTTGATTTTCTCTAGACGCGTGTAGTCAACTAGGCTCACGCGGTTATTGGGGTGTACTATAAAGTTTGAGGCGTGAGGGTGCATATGCTGGAAGCCTGCCGCGTTCAACCGCGCGACGACGGCCATTGCCTTCTTGCACAAACCGCGTTTTTCCTCGAAAGGCACGGTGGGGTCGCAGACGCGTTCCGTCAATGTGTGCGTGCCTTCCTTCCACCGCGTTACCGCCAGTATGGCCTCGCGAGACTCGGTTTCAACGAGCGCTATCGGCAGTTCGATAATTGCGCAGCAGCGGTCGACTGTCTTCTTGATCAAGTCCATCCGGGATATGTCGGGTCTGGACATTTTGCGCACTGCCACGCGCATCCTTCCGAATTTGTGCACGTACACTTTAGGCCATCTGCCGTGCGTCTCTTCAGGCGTCGTTTCCAGCGCGCGCACCAGTTCGCTCGCGTCGTGCTTCGCCCAGTGGGTTACGGTTGCGTTGCCGACGCGCGTTGTCTTCCATTCGAGTGGCGGCATTCTTTCACCGCGTTACTTGTATTGCAGAAACTTTTTCCAAGAGGTTTCGTGCGCGCGCGTTAGTCTCAAAGTGTTTTCGTATTGGCATTACCAGCGCGTCGATTTCCTGCGTCGCGGCGTTCTTCAAGTCCAAGGGGTGCAACTTTCCCGCGACGAAAGCCGCTTCAAGCTCGCGGTAGTTTGCGAACGACTCATCCCCCCCGAACTTTGCAGGCCTCGCAACAGTCACTTCGCTCTTCGCGCGGAACACTATCTCTTCAAAGTATTCCAGCACCGGGTTGCCTTCCACGATTTTCGCGGGGCAGTACGCCTTCGCCAGCTTTCTCGCGATTTCTTCGCGCGAGTCGTGCACGAAAATGCAGGTTTCCGGCTTGCTTTTGCTCATCTTAGCGTCAATCTCGGCATCCTGCTTCGTTTCCTCGTCAGCCGCGCTTGCCGACTGCATGCCATTCAATCCCAGCAGCATCTTGTGCGAGGCGGACACGGGCTTCTTCCAACCGAGCTTTTCAGCCACGTCGCGCGCCAGCATGTTGGCCTTGCGCTGGTCAATGCCCAGCTGGCAGATGTCCACGCCCAGTTGGAACACGTCGGCCGCCTGCATTGACGGGTAGAATAACTGCGCGACTTGCTTCACGTCATCTTCCTTCCTGCCGGCAATTGTCAACGCGCGCTTGGTGCGCGCCTCGCTGTGTTCCTTCGCAATCAATATCACTTTCTTCCAGTACTCGCCGTCGTCGAAGAGTTGCTTGTGCCACACGAACTCCACTTTGCTGGTGGGCACGCCGGCGGCCTTCCACACTTCAATGAAGTATTCTCCCACCGCGTGCACGTTGTCCAAGTCGCCGTCCATCTTGCCGTTTATCCACGCGAAGCTGTCTGCGAGAAGGAACTTGA
>JBBSWX010000006.1:0-1663 GCA_038046065.1 Microcaldota archaeon
CGCAGCGATTAATAACCTTCACCGGCAAATAGTTTCTTAGACAGTTCCGTCGTTAAGGCAGCCCCGTCGTCTAGTGGTCAAGGATAACAGGCTCTGGACCTGTGGACATCGGTTCGAATCCGATCGGGGCTACTAACCCCATTGAGGCCGATAATCCCATCAAGCTACTGGCGCTTCGACGAAAAGCGATAATCGTTGCGGCAAAACAAGGTTTTTCACGCTTATTGACGAAAAACGCTGCGGCAATGGCCGGAATTGGAAGCGCAACCCTTTTATTGGCAGCAACCGTACGAGTTGATACCCACGGAAGCAGGAAGTCAGGAAGCAGGCCAAAGACAAGTGTTTTAAACACGAGGATGGTGCCAAAAGCCTTAAATAACTGCAGAAAGTGGTTTAGTAAGTGTAATGTCTTTGTAGGACAATCAACGAACCCACAAGGTTCGTGCGAAGGTGATTTCGTGAAGAGTTTGAGCGTAAAGAAAGTTACTGCAGTGGCGGTCGGCGCAGCCATGATTGGCGCGGCGTTCGCTGGTGCAGTCAACGTAGACCAAACGGCTCTCGGTAACTATAAGTGGTTCAGCAACGGCGAACCCAACGTGAGCATCGTGGTAGGCGCGAAGGCGCAAATTTGGGATGCAGTCGCTGCGGCGAACCTCGCCGCTTTGATAGGCAACCTAGCGTACTCGGATGTTGATGTCACGGGTTCCGTGACTGACGGAGCGGCTGGAAACGCAACGGCTGTCACCGGCAGCGTGACTGGCAAGACCGTTACCCTTGAGGTTACGACTCCTGCAGGCGCGACCGGACAGACTGGTCAGGCAGACGTCTTGACGCAGCTGTACGACTTCCTCGATGTCAGCCCCATCAGCGCTGAGATGGCGCGCGCGAACAACGCGAGCACAGTCATTGGTGACGGCATCTCGACGGGCGGCTATAAGATTAGCCCAACGTCGCACCCGAGCGTAGCCTATTCAGGCACGGTTTCGGGCGTCGGCTCGTACTCGGTCAAGCAGGAGGACTACTACTTCCTGACGGCCAAGTCGTACTACGACCCGACGGAGAAGGCGTACCTCGCCGACTCGATGCAGGCCATCCAGGTGACGAACTTCACCGACTCCCTGCCCCAGCACTTCGACATAATCAACGGAAGCCTGATGAGGGCGTCGACCGACTCGTACTGGGTCAAGAACAACAACATCAAGGTGAACTTCCTAGGCGGCACGTACGTCGTCACGGACTTCACGAACACGACCGTGAAGCTCGGCAAGGAGTCCATCTTCCGCCAGATGAAGCCCGGCGAAAGCATTGAGATTGGCGACAAGACGCTCAAGCTCGTGAGCGTTTCGCCCATTGCAGTCGGCGCTGGCACCCTGCCCCCGTCGTACTTCGAACTGTCGCAGAACGGCACGCGCCTTGACTCCATCATAATGGACAAGGACACGTCGAACTACAACAAGAACGGCATCATCCTCGACGTGCGCGACGTGTTCGTCGGCTCGAGCGACTCGTCATACGCTGAAGTTGCCTTGTACTCCTCGGCAATCACGCTGCAGAACGCGGCGAAAGTCAGCTTTGACGGCGACGACTCCAGCACGAAGCTGAACGACGAAGCCGGATGGACTGTCGGCTTGACGCTCGAAGACAAGAACGTCGGCGGCCACAT
>JBBSWX010000007.1:0-2051 GCA_038046065.1 Microcaldota archaeon
AGACTGGCGCAGGCTCATCGTGCGGCGCAGGCTCTCGTGGCTCCCCAAGCCGCAGGAGGGGTTGCGTGGGCTGACTCCCTTCGAGCGGGTGCGCAACGCTTGGAGGGAGGCGCGCAAGGTCGAAGATTATGCCTTGTGTTCTGGGCGGCTCTCCCCGCGGGTTATGGCGGAGTTGCGTTCTCGTGCCGTCCAAAGCTCCCGCGGCAGCACGCGTTTCTTGGATGTGGGGGCAGGCTTCGGCGTAGGTGTTGATGCCGCAGCCAGGCTTGGCAACGTTTTCGCGGTTGGCCTCGCCCCGCACAAGCCGCGGATTGCGGCCGGAGCGTCGCTGAACTGGATTCTTGGAACGGCCGAGCGCGTGGTCGTGCCGGACTTTTTCGACGTGATACAGTCACATTTTTGTTTATCCCACGCGGCGAACTATGCCGTTTCTTTCGAGAACCTCTTGAATTCATTGCGCAAGGGAGGCGCGCTGTTCCTCAACGCGACCGACACGCCTAGATGCGGTTCGTTCGTCCTGGCCGATCTGACCGATCCGCACTCGTTTTGGGGTGCTTTGAAGACTCAAGGATTTACTGTCGAGGGCGTTGGGAATAACGTTAAGGTAACCCGGCCGCACTATCGGAAGGCTGACTTAAGCAAGTTTTATTCCGATGCGGATATCAACTACCAGCCGGGCGTTGCGAAAAAGTAGTGCTTTCGTTCGCAATGATTTTTTCCGCGACTTTGCTTCCAAGTATTCCCGCGAGCTTTTCCTTTCCCGCAGCGCGCAGCTCGTCGCGGTTGCGCACTCCCGCGTTGTGCAGCTTGCGCGCCCTCGCGCGGCCTATCCCGCGGGCGCGCACGAGGTCGAGGAGTTCTTCCTTCACGCCGTGCTTCACGCGGCGCTGGAGCTTTCGCGCTTCGAGGCGGGCGGTGCCTGCGTTCAGCAAGTATGCTATCTCGGCTGCGCAGTAGGCCAGCCATTCGACTATCCTCATGCGGCTGTGCAGCACGCCGGGCGGCAGGTCGTACTCGCGCATTATCTCGACCTCGCTTTTTTCGTCAATCCACGCTTGGATTATTTTAGAGTTCTTCCACTTTCCGAGCGCGTTCGCGTCGTAATCCAATTCGTCGGGGCCCAGCGCGTCGAAAGCCTCTTTCCAAACGTTTTGCTCTTCAGTGCGCAGCACGCGCGGGAGTGGCTTGCTTTCTATTGCGGAGGAGAGTTGTAGGAGGAGCGGGAATGGTTGCAGCATGCCTTTCTTTCCGGGTGCTGGCGGTTTCTTTACGAATTCAACGATTCCTTGCGCCGTGAGGGGGTCTATATACAATTCTGACGCGCGCCTGCCTAGCGGCGAGGCCATAAGTTTCCCGTCTTTCTCGGCGAGGAAGCCCCATTCGCACAGTTGCATTCCCATCTTTTCGACGATTGCGAACAGCGATTCGGTAGAGCCGTACTGGTGGGCGAAGAACGTCTTGGAGTAGAATTCTTGGAGGCTTTCGAACGAGTTGCAGTATTCGGAAGCGACGAGGGCGAGCGTGTGGCTGCGCAAGGCAGGCTCTGCGGAAAGCTTCGAGTAAATGTTTTCCAGCGGGCCGAGTATGTACTTGTCGCGCACTTTCTTCAAGTCGCGGCTGCTGCTGCACACCACCCCGACGCCGCGTTTATCGAAGCGAGGTCGGCCTGCCCGTCCGAGCATCTGCTGTATTTCAAGGTTTGGCAGCAGCGCCGAGTACTCGCCGTCGAACCGTTTTGTGTCGCGCACTATCACCCACGAGGCGGGAAAGTCTATGCCCATCGCGAGCGTGGTGGTGGCGGCGATGAGTTTTATGCACCGTTCGTGCTTGAACCCTTCTTCGATGAGCCGCCGGTCTTTCTCGACGAGCCCCGCGTGGTGGAACGCCGTGCCGTTGCGCAGGCACGCCGCGAGGTTCTCGCACTGTTCCGTAGGTTGTGCCAGTGCCTTCAACGCTTTTGACGCGAGTTTCACGCACGCCTCCCTTTCGCTCGGGGTTAAGAACGCCGCAACGGTTTCCGAGAGTTCCCTCGCCGCGGCCTCGGCGTTGCG
>JBBSWX010000007.1:2151-8741 GCA_038046065.1 Microcaldota archaeon
TCGAGCCAGCTGGTCTTGTGCCGCAAGAGCGAGTCGAGCTTTTCGCTAGTGGCGACTATCACGTCGAACGCGGCGAGCTGCTCGTCGCTCGAGTCCAAGTCGCCCGTTGTCAGGGCCACGCTCATTTCGAACGCGGCGAGTGCCTGCGTGAACTCCCTGTGCTTTTCGGCCGCAAGGGCGCGCAAGGGCGCGATGTACACCGACTTGCCACGCTCCTTGTTGGCCGCCATTTTCAACAACGCCAGCAGCGTCTTGCCGCTCGCGGTGGGCGCGCTTGCCACGAAGTTTCCCGCGTCAAGCAGCCCTGCCTTAACAGCGGCGTCTTGCATCGGGTTGAGCTTGGCGTAACCCAGCTTGCGCAGCGTGTCCTCAAGCGCGTTGGCATCCATATTCCTAGCAAGGCGTTGCAACGAATAAAAACCGGTGCCGAGTAGGTTGCCGGTTCATTATCCTTTCGATTCTAGGTATGCGTAATTCTCGCAATTTGCGTGCAGGCGCTCTTTCTTGCAGGCTCCGCGCCGTGGCCGTTGGCAGGCGCGCATCGCGGTCAGTTCGTTTTTGGTTTTTGCCTTGGCCATATCGTTATTACACCACGTCGAGCACCACGCGGTCGAGTTCTACAACCGCGTTTTTCTTGGCCACTTCAATGCCTTCCTGCAGGTACTCGCGCGTGCTGGCCACGAGGTCGTACAGCGCCTCGCCGCGTATTATTCGCTGGCCTTTCTGCACGTGGATGGCTATTCCCGCCAGCTTTTCCTTGGGCGCGCCCATCGCGCGCATTACTATCGAGACGGATTTGTTGTCAACGTGCGCCACGCGGCCGTCTGACGCGGCGAATACGGTGTGCCGCTGGTCGCCCACTGCGATGGATTGCGGCGTGACGTTGTCGTCGCCGCCTTGCGCCGCGATTATCTCGCGCATCTTTTGCCACGCGCGGCCGTTTTCAACTTGGTGGCGGGAGATGTTATAACCTTCCTCGCGCGTGATGCCGCGAATCATGTGCAACAGTATTCCTGCTTGTTGGCACGCCTTTTCGAGGAGCGCGCCGTCGCCGTTGCCGCCGCGCGAGGAAAGTATGTCTACTATCGCGCGCGCTTCCATCGCGGGGCCGAGCGTCTTGAGGAGGGGTTCGCTGCCGTCCGAGATGCTTACTTTTATTTTGAGGTCGAGGGCGGTGCCGAAGAGTTCGAATGCCCTTGCCAAGTCGCGGGCTTGTTCTATCGTCGCGACTTTCGCGCCCCTGCCGGTGGGGATGTCCAGCACCACATATTCCGCGCCTTCCGCTTTTTTCTTGGCGAGTATGCTTGACACGAGCAGCGGTTGGGGGTCGAGGCGCAGGGGGTTGCGTATCTGGATAAGCTTGTCGTCTGCAGCGGCCATGTTGACGCCGCCGCCCCATACGATGCACGCGTTGGCTTGCGCGAGCACTTGCTTTATTCTTTCCACGTTGAGCGTTACTGGCGCGAGTATTTCCATCGCGTCGGCGGTGGCGCAAGCTGAGCTTATTGCGCGGGACGCCGTCTTGGGGAAGCACACGCCGAGCGACGCCATTATTGGGGCGACGAGCATTGACGAGCGGCCGCCGGCCACTCCGCCTATGCTGTGTTCGGACGCGGCTGGCCGCACTGGCGGGGTGAGGGTCTCGCCGGAGGCGATTATCGCTTTGGTCAGCGAGGCGGTCTCGTCGGTGGTGAGGCCTTTTATGTACACGGCCGTGACGAACGACGCGAGTTCCGTTCCAGATAGTTTTTGTTGCATCAAGTCGCAGATGATTGCGTTGATTTCCTCGTCGGAAAGTATCCCGCCGTCCAGCTTCTTGCGGATGTAGTTTAGGCTGGCTGGCCGCATTGCCGGCGACGCTTCAACCTCGTCCCCTTCCCCGGCTTGCAGGGCTTCGGCGACTTCCTTGAACAAGCCTATCTCGCCGGGCTTGACGAACGTTTTCGAGTGGTCGACTATCGCGGTTGCAGAGGCGTTGCCGCACTTGAGTTGCAGCCTGTCCCCAACTAGGGCGTTGGTCCTGCGGGCATCATCCTCGTTGATGATTACTTCGTTCTGCCCTTGTTCTATGTCGATCAGCTTGGCTCGCATTGCAAATCCCTTATGACAAGGGTTATTAAACTGCTGCGGGTTAAATTGCTTTGTTTCTTAGAACCTCCAGTCGTGCGGGGCGTTACCTTAAATAAGTGTTCCGGGGCAAATCGTTGTCGCACAAGGAGGCCGGATGTAGGATGGCAATGGCTTTTGAGGATGTTTTCAGCAAACCTGCGCAGCAGCGCCAGGAACAGTTTTTCAGCGGCGAGCGCAAGCCGCAGCCGCAGGTGAGCAAGGAGGACGAGGAGCTCATGCAGTTCCTCGCCGAGAGCATGCCGCGCATTTACGTGGTGGGCACGGGAGGCAGCGGTTGCAACACGATTAACCGCATGATGGACGTCGGGATTTACGGCGCGAAGTTCGTCGCGATGAATACGGACGCGCAGCACTTGCTGAAGACGCACGCCGAGTACAAGCTTCTCCTCGGCCGCAAGCGCACGCGCGGCCTTGGGGCGGGCAGCAACCCGCAAGTTGGCGAAGAGGCGGCTCTCGAGGCTGAAGAGCAGATTCGCGACATGCTTTCCGACGCCGACTTGGTGTTCGTCACTTGCGGCATGGGCGGCGGTACGGGCACGGGGAGCGCGCCCGTGGTCGCCAAGGCTGCGAAGGAGGCGGGCGCGCTCGTCGTGGGTGTTTGTACTACGCCTTTCACTTCGGAGGGTCACCAGCGCCGGCAGAATGCTGAACTGGGTTTGGATAAGTTGAGGCGCGTGGCGGACACGACCATCGCAATACCTAATGACAAGCTTCTTTACTACGTACCCGACTTGCCGTTGAACGCCGCGTTCAAGGCTGCGGATCTGGTGCTTACGAACTCGGTGAAGGGCATTACAGAACTGGTGACGAAGCCGGGTTTGGTGAACTTAGATTTTGCGGATTTGCGCACGGTTCTCGAGAAGAGTGGTAACGCGATGATTGGTTTGGGTGAGGTTTCCGGCGGCGAGGTGGAGAACCGCGTGCTTCAAGCCGCCGAGAAGGCGTTGGCGTCGCCGTTGCTTGACGTGGATGTTTCCGAGGCGAACCGTGCGCTCGTCAACATCACGGGCAGCGAGAGCATGACGCTCGGGGAGGCGGAGGGCGCGGTGAGCGCTATAAGCAGCCGCATTTCCGCGAACTCGCACGTAATTTGGGGGGCAACGGTGGATGAGGAGTTGGATAACAAGGACGTGCGCGTGCTTGCGGTGTTGGCGGGCGTTAGGAACATTGATCGCACCGAGGCGCCGCAGGAAGAGGATTACGGCATCGGCCGGCTGGAGTGATTGCAATGAAGCGTGCGGTTATAAAATTGGATGAAACTTACGAGAAACTCGTTGAGGCAGTGACCGAGCGCGAGGGCATCAGCGCAGTCGAGAAAGCGCACATTGTAACTATGCTTAAGGCCGTGCGTGCGGAAGTCGATCGCGCGGCGAAGCTTGCCAATTATTCGCACGAGAAGTCGCACGCAGTATTTCGCAATAAGCTTGTTGAACGCGCTTCGGCTTCCTCGCGGTTGCAGCGCGCGTGGCTTTCGTTCCAGAGGCTCGTGAGCGGCAAGGCTACGCAAGCGGCTATTGACGCGGCGATAAGCGAGTCTTTCGCCGACCGTAGCCAGATGGAGCGAGCGGTTTCAAGCTTGCACGCGAGCATAGCGTTGAACCACTTGGATAAAATGCATCCGTGGATTCGCGAGGTTACCCCGCGGCGCGAGGCTGCGCGCGCCAGGCCGTCGGGACGCAGGGTTTCAGTAAGGTGATTTTCGTGTTTGATGAATCTATTGACCGTTCTCCGTTGGGCGTGGTGAAGAGCTTCGTGCAGAAGAGCGAGCGTGTGATAAACGTTACGCACAAGCCGCGTTCGCTAGAGTTCCGCCAAATTGCGTACGTTACGGCGTTGGGCATGCTGGTGATTGGTAGCATTGGCTTCGTGATTTCGATGACGTCGTTTTTCATTCGGGGCAGTTAGTCCCGTTGTTTGGGAAGGTGGGGTAACATGTTGTTCGCATACCGCGTGACTGCAGGCCAGGAAGCCATAGTGGCAGACTTGCTTTACGAAAAGATAAAGAAGGTGAAGAGCGGCATCGCCGCGCTAATAGTTTCGCCGCGCCTGCGTGGCTATCTAATCTCCGAGTCTGCCGACGAGCTTGAGGCCAAGCGCGCCATCACAAACGTGCCGCACGTGAAGGGCATGCTGCACAAGACTATGGAGCTTTCCGAGATCAAGGAGCTAATCGAGAGCAAGCCGCAGGAAATCGTGTTCAACCACGGCGACCTCGTGGAAATTATCAGCGGCCCGTTCAAGGGCGAGAAGGCGAAGGTCGTCAAGCTGAATTCCGAGAAGGAGGAAGTGACTGTCGAGCTGGTGGAAGTGGCCGTGCCCATTCCCGTGACAATCAAGCTCGGGACGATAAAACCGTTGCAGCAGTGAGGCGGCAGGCGTGTAGTGCCTAACTACGTTCGCGTCAAGAGCGCCAAGTATCCTCCGGATTGCTTGAAGTCACTGGCCGTGGTTTTTCCAGCGTATCGGCTCATCAGCGCTGTTTCACGAGCGGTTGGCGTTTCGCCTGGTTTTCGGTACAACAAGAACTCCGCGTTAAAACCCACTCGGCTTGCCGTTCGCCCGAATTCGTTTCGCCGCATCGAGCCGATGCCTTCGCCTTTAGTTTCTACGGCGTAAACTGCGCCGCCTTTGGCAAGAAGCCTTTTGGCGCTGCGCAGTATGCTTTGATATCCTCCCGGGCCGGTTTCAGCTAGTGACAAGTTGCAAACGTAAACCGCGTCTGCAGGGAGGCTCAGTTTTGCAGCTTGGGCGGGCTTATGTACCAAAATGCTTCCTAGAGCGGCTAGCACAATGTTTTCGTGAGGTGGTCTTCCGCCGTGGCTCCTGAAAACGTCGTCAGCAGTGTCGAAAGAAAAGTGCGTTTCGCCTTTGCGCACGCGCATCCCTAGGGGGGTGCCGGGAATCCTAAAGCCCGGCCCGAAGTGGACGATGATGCGTTCGCGTTGCGCTTCAGGCTTGCGTGGCAGCATCTTTATTTCCTTCCGGCGCGCCCTTTTCCACCGTTCCCATTTGGAACGTTTCGAAGAACTTGGTCGTCGGCTTCAGCAGGCGCGTGTTTCCGCTCTTCTCGCTCGAGACGTACCCTAGTTCCTTGAGTTCCGTCATGTACCCGTAAATGTCGCCTTTGAAGTAACGCCGCAGTTCGCTCTGCAGGATTTTTCCTTTCTTCGCGACGAGGGACAGCATTCGCATTCCCTTGCGCGAGAGCTCGAGTTCTTTCGAAAGGCCGGACACGCTTGAAATGAATCGTGGTTTTACTTGCATCACCGCGCCTTCCGCGTCGAAAGCGACTTCCACCGCAGAATCATCGCGCGTGGCATAATCGTCGGCAAGCTTCTCGACAAGCCCTTTCGTCTTTCGCACGGTTTGCTTGGCGAGAATCGCAAGCTCGGGGTAAGCCATCTTCTTGTTGCCGAGGAAGAGTGCCGCCTCGACGACGCGCATCGAGTCTTGTGTCACTGCCGTTTGGGGTTTTAGCGCCGACTCGGCTTCGTCCAGTTCAGCCTTCGCGTTTTCGTCAACTTCCTCGAGGCCTTCCCCGTCGTTCTCGCCAGCATCCCCCGTTGGTTCCTCGGCCTCGGGGGGTTGTGTTTCCTCTTCGCTTTCCTCGTTTTCGATCTTGAACTCTGCATTTTGCGGCATACTCGGGAATAGGCGCGTTATTATAATAAGCGTTTGCGAAAACGCTGCATGGCCGCGTTGTTCGAGCCGCGCGCGAGGAAGTTCGGCAAAGTGTGTTACTTTCGCACGCCCGGCCACCACGTTATAGCACTTCCCGGTTGCAGCGTGCCTCCCGAGGCGCTCGTTCCCGAAAACTGGTTCGGCCACAAGCCTAACGCGGGCAACGCGCGCGAAGTGCTTAAAGTCAGCATGCTTTCGAACGGCCCAATTCGCGACAACTCCGGTCGAGAAACGTTCTTGTTCGTCAAGTCGCCCGAGCGTGCGTTTCAGCCTCCTTCCGAACGGGGCGTGGTGCACGATAAAAACGGTTTTACGCTGCCGTCAGATTCGCCCCTCGTGGAAAACCAAGCGAAGTGGGAGGCGCGGGTTCTTCTAGGCCTTCTTGCGCGTGGCATTCCGGCGGAAGAGCCGCAAGCCGTGATAACTGACGTGAAGACTGGCCGGCGCGTGGTCGTAACGAAATTCGTCGGCATTTCGAAGGGTACTGATGCTGCCAGCAAAGCTCTTTCTTCGAAGGCGCGTGACGCCGGCGCGGTTCCAGTTGACGCGTCTTATCGTAACGTGCTCGGAAATGCGCGCGGCGTTTCTCACGTTATCGACGCCAACCGTTGGAAGTGGCCTCCGTTCACCAATGCTTATCGTGCGAGGCTGATGAGGGCGATAGAGCGCGAGTACTTGCGCATTAGGGGCTGGAAGCAGCACGGTTGGCACCGCTAGCGCGTTTGGGGCGCGGCTTTTTTAAGCCGTTGCCGCCACTATTCTTTCGGCTTTGCAAGCTT
>JBBSWX010000008.1:0-9466 GCA_038046065.1 Microcaldota archaeon
TGAAGAGGTAGAACGCGCTTGCAGTGAGGACGAACGCGAATAGCACCAGCCACGCTGCGCTGGAGGCTGCGCTCCCGCGAACGCGCTGCGAAAAGTCCAAATTAAACCCGCAAGCATAACGCAACCGTTGTTTTTAAACGTCACGCGGAGGAAACTCGGGGGGGATGAAACAGTTTAGCTTATATTCGGGGTTATAGTAACTAGCTGCAAGCGGCGAACTGGAGTAACTCAAGCGGGTTCGCTGGGTTTTGCTTCCGGCGGTTGCTGAAGTTTTGCGCCCTTGTTTCTAGCGTCAAGCGCCTTTCTGAGTTTCGACTCGCGCTTGGCAAGGTTTTTGTCGAACCTCAAGATTACTATGGTTATCGCAATGCCGGCTATTGCCAGCGCGACTGCCTCGGGAGTGTAGTCGCCGGCGTTCGCAAGCGCAGTCACCGGTTGCGCGTCGAGCGTGGCGTTCGACTGTTGGCTGCGCGCCTTTACCGTCACTTTGAACGATTGGCTTTCGAGGGTTATGGTGTAAGTGCCTTCTTCCGTGGAGGGGATGGCGATGACGCCTTCGGCGGTTATCGGGAGGGTTAAGTTGCGGCCTGTTGGCGTCGTTACTAACGCGGTGGTGTTGGCGAGGCGGCTGCCGTCTTCCCGCCGGGCGAGGATGATTATGGTGGAGTTGGTTGTGCTTCTCAAGGTGGAGATGGTTATTTTGGTTTTGGTGGCGGTCGGGAGGGTTGGCTTGGGTGAAGGCGTGGCGGTTGGCGCGAGTGCAGGCGTGGGAGTGCTTGCGGCGGTTTGCGGTGCGGGGGCTGCTATTGAAATGGCGGCGGCTATTGAGCTGGCGTGAGAATTGGTTTGCGGCGCGGCTGGTGCGGGTGCTGCGGCTGCGGCGGGCGTTGGGGTTGGCGTGGGGGTGGGTGACGGCGTAGGCGTCGGTGAAGGAGTTGGGGTTGGCGCGGGTTGGGCGGCGAGGGCGTATTGGCTTGAGGAGGCGTTGCCGCAAGCCACTTTGCTGGAAGCGTTTACGAATGCGGTGGCGTTGACCCAGGGTTCCGTCGAGTTGGCTCTGCGGTAGACGGCCATGGTGTTTTCTTGAAACGCGGTTGTGAAGGCAGAGTGGTTGAAGCACGCGAGGAGGCTGGCGTTCGCCGTCGCGTTGAGTTCGAAGGCCTTGAGAATCGTGTTGGCGGCGATTGCTTCTGAAAGCGTTAGGGCGTGAAACTCGTTCAAGATGATTGCTTGAAGTGTTGTTGAAGCGGCGGTGGCGAACCACGCATTTTCCATTTCAAGCGCCACTATGCCCTCCCCGTTGATGTAGAGAGTTGCGTTCGAGGCGTTGGTGGTGGAGGCGGTGATGGTGAAACTGCCGGCCGTAGAGTTGGCGTTGCCTGCCGCGTCGGTTGCCGTCCACGAATAGTTGTGCCTGCCGAGCGAGAGGTTGGAGAGCGTGACGCTGTAAACGCCGGCCGTGTTGTTGGCGGCAGTTGCGTTGGGAGCGGTGGCATTGGGAGTGGTGGCGTTACCGCCGTCGAGCGTGAAGTTGACGTTTGAGATGTTGGCATTGTCCCGTGCCGTGACGTTCACTTGCACGATTGCGTGCGTGACGCTGCTGCCGTTTATCACGGTGACGGGGAGGGTTGGGGTTGTGGAATGGTTTTCGAACCGGGGTGGCGTGGAGTCGTTCACCAATGCCGTGCGTTCGAGCGTCAAGGCCGAGTGGTTTTGCGTCTCCGGCAGGAAGAGTGTGTAGTTGAACGCGTCGAGGCCGGAGGGCAACAGGGTTTCATTCAAGCCGGTGAGGAGCGTGCCGTTGCGGTACAGCGCGGCGGGAGTCGCGTTTATCGCGGTGGCGTTGATTGCGGCGGGAAACTCGAAAACCGCGTTGCCGTCCGTGCCGTTCAGCAACAGCCGCGCTTGCGGGGGTGTCTTGTTCACTTGCAGGAAGAGGGCTGCAGAGTTGTTGGAGTGGTTCTCGCCGCCGGTAGAGTTTGCGGTTACGGCGTAATACCCTGCGGCGAGGGAGGTTTCAAGGGAGGCGGTCGCGTTGCCTGCCGCGATGGGCGTGTTGTTCACGAAGAGCGTGATGGTGGCGTTGGAACCAATCGTCGTTGCAGTAAACAACAGTGCCGAGTAGTTGCGCGCCTGGTTGCCGGGAGTGCCGTTCACGGTGAGGTTGATTTCGAGGGGGGTTTTCGCGATGGTGAAGTTGAAGCTCGGAGTGGCATTTGCGTTGCCGGTGCAGTCTCGGCCGAACCATTTTAGCGAGTGGCTGCCGGCGGCGATGGCTGGCAGTAGGGCGGTGAAGGTGCTGCCGTTGGCGGTTGGGGTGATGTTCACGGCGCCATCCAACTCAAGCCTCACGCTCGTCAACTCTTGTTCGCCCATCCAAACTGCCGCGAAGTTGTATCCTCCGGCGGGGGAATAGCCGTAGTTTTGCAGCGTCACGTTGGAATAATTGGGGGGTTGCGCGGTGTTGTTGAACGAAACTGTGGCGGGGAGGGAGGCGTTCAAGTTGCCGGAAACGTCCCGCGCAAAGGCGCGCACGGAGTGGTTGCCTGAAGGCACGCAAGTCAAGTTGGCGTTCCACGTTCCGTTGCGATACTGCGCGGAATGATTGCGGGAAGCGTTGATTTCCAACGCCACGCTGCCGGGCAGTTGCGTAGAGTTGGCTTGAAGCGAAAGGTTCACGCCAGCGTGGTGGGAGGCGTTCCCGCCGAGGATGGTTGCGTTGGGCGGCGTTGTGTCGAGCCGTGCGAGCGTGGCGTTAGCATCTGCGATGGCGAATGATTGGCTGGAGTTGAATGGGTTGGTGACGTTCACGCCGCTTGCCTGGAGGCTTGCGAGCAACTGCGCGTGCGAAGGCTTCACGCCGGTTTCAGCAAGCCTCTCGGCAACCGCCAAGGCGATTATACCGCTCGCGTGCGGAGTTGCCATGCTCGTGCCGCTCATCGTGGTATAACGCCCTGCGAGGGAGGTGGAATTGATGCTCCCGCCTGGGGCGAGTACGCTCAAGAACCACGCGAGGTTGGAGAAGCTTGACAACGCGCGGCTTTTGGAGACGGAGCCGACGGAGATTGCTTGCGGGTGGCAGGCGGGGTAGGCGATGGCAGTGCGGTTGCCGTCGTTGCCGGAAGCGACGACCACTTCAATGCCGGCTGCCGCGGCTGCTTCGATGACGTCGTTGAACTCGAAGCCCGAAGCGCCGCACGGTTGCGAGTACAGCGTGTCTGTGCCTGCGCTTATGCTTATCGCGGTGATGTTGAACGCCGCGGCGTGCTGGACGCACCAATCAATGCCTGCAGCCAGCTCGGCAGTCGTGCCGCTGCCTAAAGCGTTGAGCGCCTTTACGGCTACGATGGACGCGCCGGGCGCTACGCCTTTAATCCCCCCACTAGCTGCAATAATGCCGGCCACGTGAGTGCCGTGGCCTTGGTCGTCCATCGGGTCGGAATCGTTGTTGACGACATCCACGCCGCCAAGCACTTTACTGCAGTTGCCAGAGAGGAACTGCGTGGAGTTGCAACCTCCGAAGTCGGGGTGGGAGTAATTTACGCCAGTGTCAATTACGCAAACGGAAACGCCCGCGCCGGTTGAGTTGGCGAGGTTGACGCTCCGCTGCCACGCGGTCGTGGCGTTAACGAGGGGCGTGGAGTTTTGCAGGAATGCCTTGACCGGCTGCGCGAGTGAAATGCTTTCCACGCGGCTGTCGGCAGCCAAGCGCGCCAACTCGGCTTTGGAAACGCGCGCGGCCATCAAGCGGGAGGAGTTAAGGCTCCAAAACGTTCGGAGGCCAGCAGCGCGAGCGGTTTTTATCTTGTCGCCAGCCGTCGTTGCGGCGAAGCTCCGCACGCCGGTTGCCGGTGTTTCCGCCATTCTCACGAGCACGGCAGCTTCACCGCCAGCCGCAGCGTCGTAAGCCGCCGGCTCTACTAAAACCGAGCTAACCATTCCCACCAAGAGCGTGGCTAGCAAGAGCGTGACGAGTTTCATCTTGAAAAACTTTCGCGCCCGACATTTTTAAATGCAACCTTCCTCGCGAGTTGGCGGCGCCCGGGCGCTGGTCGCAAGTTTCTCTTTCAGGTTCAGCCCCGCACGAGCAACAAGTTTATATATTTGCACAGTTTATATTGTTCTTGGTGGTTTATTTGGCTACGGTAACCATATCGGTTCCAGTTGATTTGAAGAGCAAGATGGATGAATTGGCCGAAATTAACTGGTCCGAGGTGGCGCGCCAGGCGTTCAGCCAGAAGATTGGCGATTTGGAGTTCTTGCGGGAGATTAAATCGGAGAGCAAGCTTACCGGCGCCGACGCAATCGCGTTGGGTCGGAAACTTAACGCCGCGTTGGCCAAGAAGTACGCCTCCGGCGCTTGAAATGGATCTCGTGGTGGACGCGAACGTCCTTTTCGCAGTCCTCGTCAAGGAAGGCAAGACTGAAGAGCTATTGTTCCGGGATGACCTGCACCTATACGCGCCGGACTTCATTTTTCAGGAGTTTTCCAAGTACGAAGCAGAGTTGCTTGAGAAGACTAACCGCCGGCCTGAAGGTTTCAGGCGAATGCTGGAAATCCTCAAGCGCAGGATAACTATGATGCCTGCGGAAGATATTGCACCTTTTCTCGAAGCGGCTGAGGGAGTCTCGCCAGACCCTAATGACGCGCCTTATTTTGCGCTCGCCTTGAAACTCGGAGCAGGCATATGGTCGAACGACGGCCGGCTGCAAAACCAGGCGGCAGTGCGCGTTTGGAAGACGCACGAGCTTGCGCGGCGTGCAACCGTTTAAAACTATTGCTGGCGTTAGTGCGTTGGTTTGGTTGCAAGCGCGTCCTGCCCGCGGGATGGCGGGTGCGCGCCTTTGGTGGTTGTTGATGCTGGACTTCTTGACGCCAACTCACGCGGCGTTGGCCAAAACGCTTGGAACTAGCCTTGAGAAGGGCTTGAGCGAGGGGGAGGCGCGGCGGCGGTTGGAGAAGTTCGGCGTGAACAGGCTTTCCGAAACGCCGAAGCCCCCGTGGTGGATGGGTTTTCTCGGGCAGTTCAAGGACTTTATGATAATGCTGCTGCTAGTGGCTGCGGCAGTGTCCTTCGCGCTGGGCGAGGCGGTTGATGCGGCCGCAATATTCGCGATAGTGCTGCTCAACGCAATCATTGGTTTCGTGCAGGAAGAGCGCGCCGAGAAGGCGCTCGAAGCGTTGAGGAAAATGGTTTCGCCGAGGGCGCGCGTGCTTCGCGGAGGGGTGGAGGCGAGCGTCGAGTCGTGGCAGCTCGTGCCGGGCGATATAATACTACTAGAGGCGGGCGACCAGGTTCCTGCCGACGCGCGGTTGTTCAAGACCGCTTCGTTCGAGTGCAACGAGTCTTCCTTGACTGGCGAGTCGCTGCCGGCAGGGAAGGACGCGGGGGTGCGGATGAAGATTGACTCGCCGGTGGCCGAACGCAAGGGAATGGTGTTCATGGGCACTACCGTGGCGCGAGGGTTGTGCCGCGCGGTGGTAGTAGCGACTGGAATGGAAACTGAGTTCGGCAAGATTGCGGCGCAAGTGCAGTCTGTTGATTCGGGGCAGACGCCGTTGCAAGGCCGGTTGGAGAAGGCGGGCAAGACGCTTAGCGTGATGGCGCTCGCAATCGTCGCAATAGTTTTCGTGACAGGCATCGCTAAGGGCGCGGGAGCGTTGGAGATGTTCATGACCGCCGTGTCGCTGGCAGTTGCGGCGGTTCCCGAGGGTCTTCCGGCCATCGTGACGATAACGCTGGCGGTGGGCGTGCAGCGCATGGTGAAGCGCAGCGCCATCATTCGCAAGCTTCACGCGGTCGAGACGCTGGGCAGCGCGACGGTGATTTGCAGCGACAAGACGGGCACGCTCACGCGCAACGAGATGACCGTGCGCAAGGTGATGCTGGCCGACGGAAGCGCGCTGGAAGTTACCGGCGCGGGCTACGCGCTTGATGGGAAGGTGCTGCGAAACGGCAAACCCGCGGCGTTGGAGAAAGTCTTGCGGCTGGCTGTCGCGGCAGGCGCGTTGTGCAACTCTGCGTCGCTCGAAACGGTTGGGAGGGGCGTGCGCGCCTTGGGCGATCCTACTGAAGCGTCGTTGCTGGTGCTGGCACGCAAGGCGGGCTTCAGCGAGGCGGATGAAGGCGAGTTTTTCAAGGAGGGAGAATTGCCGTTCGACAGCGACCGCAAGATGATGTCGGTCGCCTGCCGTTCGGATGAAGGCGTGTTCGTGTTTTCGAAGGGCGCGCCTGAAGTGGTGTTGCAAAAGTGCAACAGGATTTTTGCAGGGGGGAAACTGCCGCCGCTTGATGCCAATGCGCGGCAGGCGTTCTTGAAGGCGAACGAAGCGTGGGCGGGGAGGGCGTTGCGCGTGTTGGCAGTTGCCTTCAAACCCCTTTCAGCCGTTCCGAAGATGGATGAGTCTATAGAGCGGGATTTGGTGTTCCTCGGGTTGGTTGCGATGAACGACCCGCCGCGCGAAGAGGCCAAGCGCGCAGTGCGGCTGGCGGGGCAGGCGGGCATTCGCGTGGTGATGATTACGGGTGACAATCCCCTCACGGCGAAGGCCATTGCGTCGGAACTGGGGATTATTTCGGCCGGCGGGAGGGTAGTGACTGGCGTCGAGCTCGAGAAGATGAGTAACGATGAACTGGTGAAGGCCGCCGGCGCAACGGCGGTGTACGCGCGCGTGACTGCCGGGCACAAACTGCGCATCGTGGCGGCGTTGAAGGCGCGCGGCGAAGTGGTGGCGATGACGGGCGACGGGGTGAACGACGCGCCTGCCTTGAAGAAGGCGGACATTGGCATTGCCATGGGCATCACGGGCACGGACGTGAGCAAACAGGCGAGTGACATGGTGTTGTCGGACGACAACTTCGCGTCGATAGTTAACGCGGTGGAGGAAGGCCGAGTCATCTACTCGAACATCGTGAAGAGCGTGCGGTTCCTGTTGAGCTGCAAC
This sequence comes from Microcaldota archaeon, assembly GCA_038046065.1. Lineage (GTDB taxonomy): Archaea > Micrarchaeota > Micrarchaeia > Norongarragalinales > UBA97 > JBBSWX01. Next base: position 6,947 of record JBBSWX010000008.1, read on the forward strand.
GTAGGCGAGGTGCTCACGCTATTCATAGCTACGATGCTGTTGGACGCGAGGCTGCTGCCGCTGCTGCCCGTGCAGATTTTGTGGATGAATCTCGTGACAGACGGCCTGCCGGCGCTGGCGCTGGGGATGGAGAAGGCCGAGCCGGGCGTGATGGAACGCAAGCCGCGCAAGAAGAATGAAGGTATAATTTCGTGGAGGGACGCGCCTTACTTCCTCAGCGTGGGGCTGTTGATGGCGGCAGGCACGCTAGCGTTGTTTCTGCTCGAACTGTCGCAAGGCTCGACGCCAGAAAAGGCGAGGACGATTGCCTTCACGACGATAATACTCTTCCAACTGTTCCACGCGCTCAACTCGCGCGCCGAGAAGCACTCGGTATTCCACCTGGGCGCGTTCTCCAACCGCATGATGCTCGTTGCAGTGGGAGGCGCGCTTGCCTTGCAAATCATAGTCGTGCAAACGCCGCTGCTCGAGGCGGTGTTCAAGACTGAAGCGATGACGCTCGCAGAGTGGCTCCTGTCAATAGCAGTGGCGAGCAGCGTTCTCGTGCTGGTAGAGCTGTGGAAGGCGGTGGAACGCCGGAAAGGTAGCAAAGTATGAAGCTTTTCATCGGCCCTGCAGGCGATTGCATTGCGACTAAAGGCCGCGGGGCTGCCGCGAGCTTCGCCCACCTTAAGGCGCTGGGGCTTAACGCGCAAGAGCTTGAGTTCGTGCAGCAAGTGTACTTGACGCGCGAAGCAGCCGCAGCTGTGGGTAGGGAGGCTGCCGCGTTGGGCGTGCGTTTGAGCGTGCACGCGCCGTACTTCATAAACTTGTGCAGTGAAGAGGCGGCGAAAGTGGCTGCGAGCCGCAAGCGCATTTCCGATTCGCTCGACCGCTGCCAAGCCCTCGGCGCGCAAGGGCCGGTCGTAGTGCACGCGGGCTTCTTTCAAACGCGTTCGAAGAAAGAGTGTTTTGACGCGGTGGTGCAGCATTGTGGCGAACTAGCGGACGCGTTTCCCCGTGCGAAGCTGGGGCTTGAAACCACGGGAAAACACTCGGCGTTCGGCAACCTCGCGGAAGTGCTGGAAAGCTGCAAGGCCACCGGCCGCAAGAACGTCGTGCCGGTAGTTGACTTCGCTCACTTGTACGCCCGCAACATGGGAAAGATAGACTACGGCGCAGTGTTGGACGAATGCCTTTCCTTCAACCACCGCGAGCTGCACTGCCACTACAGCGGCATAAACTACGGCAGCAAAGGCGAGTTGAACCACCTGCCCATTTCCGCAAACTCCCCTTCCTTCGCGCCCCTCGCCAGCGCGTTGAAGGCGCGCGAAGCAAAGTTCGCTGTGGTTTCGATAGTTTGCGAGTCGCCTCTCCTTGAAGCGGACGGCGTGCGGATGAAAAAACTAGCGGAAAAAGAGGGCTTGACATTATCATGAAGTGACCGCATGCCGTTATTGCAGCGTTTGATTGGCAAGTTGGCGAGAAAGCCTAAAGCCGTTGACACGGCGCGCCCGCCTGAAGGAAAGCCGGCTAAAGAAATGCGGCGAAGTACCTTGCCGCACGCCGTGAGGCGCGACTTGAAGCCGCTAGTAAGGGCTATTACCGGCGTGCATGAGGGGGTGCATTGGCGCGAAATACGCGGCAAGCGCATTTGGGTGAAGGATTTCAACGCTCAGCCGCACACGCGATACCATGCAACCTACTTTTCTACAAACACTGCGGAAGAGGCGTTGGCGCACGCTGCGTTCTACGACGAGTTGCGCAAGCGGGGTTTCTATCACCCGGCAACGCGGTTTTACGTCGACCGCAGCGCGGACGGCAAGCCTGGCGTTGTTGCAGTAATGCCGCACTTGAAGACGCCGGATGCACTTGCACCAGAGACGGTGGAACGCCTGTGCAAGCTGCCCGGCGAGGTACTTGGAGAACCAATAAGACGGCATCATGACTTAGAAGCTGACCGCCATGATAATTACGGCACGGCTCATGAAAACGGCCAATGCAAGCTATATTTCCACGACTTGCACATATTCTACCCGTACGACAATCCTCGCGCCTTGATACTCGAGTGGTACCGCAAGAGGCTTGGTGAAAGGAAGATGGCGCGGGGAGAAGCCGGGCGGCCTTGAAAGAGTCGGGAATAAATATGCGCTTCGCGTCAACCTTCTTATGAAGCTCACTTTCGTGAACTACAGCTTCGTGGGCAACGTGCACCACTTCAACTCCAGCCGCAAGCCCATCGGCGGCGGGGAAGTGTACTTGGCGGACTTGTGCCGCGTGTTGAAGGCAGAGGGCTTCGAGCCACGCGTATTGCAAGGCGGCCGCGAAGCGGGGGAGTTCGAGTTTCAAGGCATTCCCGTGCGGCAGGTGGCCACGCGCGGAAGGTATTGGTTCAACTTCGACTGGCCGAAGGCAGTGCGCGTGGGCGACGGCGTCATCCACCTGCACGACGCGAACCACGCCTTCCCCCTCGCGAGCGGCAACACGGCGACGTTTCACGGCGTGAGTTGGGACGTGCCTTTTCAAGGCGGCGACCCGTTG
>JBBSWX010000009.1:0-3574 GCA_038046065.1 Microcaldota archaeon
GTTGCAATACGGGTAGCCTGTACGGCAATTTAAGGCTTTCGTATTTGTTTAGCAGCGTCCGGCGCACGCGCTTTTTTGGTGAAGCTTTCGCAAGCAAAGCCGCAGCTTTGCGCGTGTCACAAACGCCGCTGCGTTTGTTACATCGAGCGAGCGTAGCGAGCCGCAGCGAGTTAAGCGAACGAAGAAAAGGTTCTGGCTTAGCTACAGGCTCCTGCAACAATCTTGGGAGCGCACGCCTAAAATACCTGCTACCGCCCTACAGCAAGCCTTACCCCCCGTTTTTATTACCGGAACGCGTAATGGCTTGCGGTTGTTGGCATTGCCGGGGGAGTACCTTCCAATAATAGAAGTCGGGGTTATAGCCCTAACTGCGATACTGTTCGGCGCGCTGTGCTCGCGCCTCAAGATGTCCACCGCAATGGGGTACATCATCGCGGGAGTGGCGCTAGGCCCGCTGGGCTTGCGGTTTCTCATCCCGAACAGCGGGCTTGCGCCGATATTCGGCGAGTTCGGCCTCTTCATGCTGATGTTCTACCTAGGCCTCGAGTTGAACGTCAGGAAGTTTTCTGAAACAGGCGGCGCCAGCACCGTCGTCGGCGTCATGCAAATGGTGTTGAGCTTCACCGCCGGCTTCATCGTCGGCAGGATGGCGGGCTTCAGCGAACTCGAAGCCGCCGTGCTGGGCGCCATGCTCGTGGCCACCAGCACCGCGATAGTCTCCAAGTTCCTTATAGACAACAAGCTCATCGAAGCGCTTGAAGGAAGAATCTCCCTATCCGTTTTAATATTCCAAGACTTCTTCGCGATATTTTCACTCGTCCTCCTCACCTCACTATCCACCCAACGCAGCATCAACGTCGTAGTCCTCAACGCGCTGTTCTTCATGATAGGCGCGTTCTTCGCAGTCAGCAAAGTCTCGCGCCACGTCCTCAACATACTGCACGGAATGGGGCAAGCGAGCAAGATAGCATTTTACGCCATAGGCATCGGGGTGCTCACGGCATACTTCGGCGTGATGCTGGGGCTAAGCGCCTCGCTCGGAGCGTACTTCGCAGGGCTAGCACTGGCCGAAACCACGTACGGCGAGAAGATAAAACGCGAGATAGGCTTCTACCGCGAGTTCTTCGTGCTATTCTTCTTCGTCAGCTTCGGCGCAACCCTCTTCTACAACCCCCTCACGCAATTAACGGCAATACCCGCACTGCCAGAGCTACTGCCACTAATAGTCATCGCCGCCCTCCTGGTAGCCGCCCACATTCTCGCCACCGGCCTCGCGATGGGCGTGGGAGGCGCGCTCATGGGATTAGGGCGTAGCGCAGCGGCAGGCGTCACAGTGCTTTTAATACCGCTCGGCGAGTTCGTGATAATACTAGCCTCTGCAGCCCAGCCGCTGCTGCCACCCGACGAGTTCATGAAGATATCAACGCTAGCATTCCTGCTAATACTGATAACCGGACCTCTCACGCCAATGCTGTACTACCGCAGGCAACTCGTGGAAAAGGCTATGGGAATGCTGCTCGGGCCATTCGCAAAACTGCTTGAACGCACCGGCAAGACAATTGCGCGCGTGGAAAAAACCGCGTTGGGCGCCGCCGGCGACAACAAGGCGGCGAGAATAATCGAGAGCATAATCAAGAACCTCGTCATCGCCCTTGCAGTAGTGTACCTGGCAGTATTCGCTCAAACCGCCTTGAGCGGAACGGAAGTGTCGGCGCTTTCAGTCACACTCCCAATATACGCCCTCGTGCTTATGCTCGTAGTCTACCCGCTGTTCCGCGTTATGATAGAGCTGCGCAGCCTCGCTGAAAACGCCGGCAGGCTCGCGCTCGAGAGGTTCTCCCACCGCCGCGGAAAACTGCCGCTCGCCGAAGAGGAAATCGCGTCGGCATTCACGAGCGTCCTCCTCGTCGCCATAGGCTTCACCGCCACCGCCGCGGTGTACTACGGCACGCCCGAACGCCTCTACCTCATCCTGCCAGTCGTCTACTCGATACTAGCGCTCCTCCAACTCTCTCGCGCCGTCTACAACATGGTGGAACACTACGACGTGCTGCAAGGCCTCGACGCGACGAGCGAAAAACCGGATGAAGAGCTCTACTCGCTCTCGCGCGAGTTCGACGACCACTCGAAACGCTTCAGGCAGCTTCACTACGAACGCGAGACGACGCGCGAACGCATCAAGGAAGCAATGCAGCAAGGCGACGTCAAGCTCGTGCGCTCCCTCCTCCTGCAGTTAAAACGCAAGGAACAGACGATACTGCAAACGCTCTCGACAACCGCGCGCCGCAGCGGCAGCCCCGGCCTGTCTAAAGTGCTTGAAAGCCGCAACACGCGCAAAGCCTTCGAAGAATACTTGCTCAAGCGCGCAGCCGAAATGACTTTCGACGAAAAGTAAACCCCCCGCCCTAGAAAGCAAACGCCCTACTTCCGCGCTTGCAACCGCGACGCTAACGCCGAATGCCGCGCGTGCCTCAAGTCGAAGAACTCCGGCCGGGAAGGCGCATCCTTGTACGTGGCGGCGCGCAACTCGAACTCGGCGCCATCATCGCACGCGGCGACGCGGCGCGCCACGCGCAGCACGCGATTCACCGCCAGCAACTCGCCCCGCTTCGCGGAAGGCCACTTTCCCGAACGCAAGCTGACGCAACCCGAATCCAACGTCCAACAACCTTCCGGCGTCAAAAACCGCCACTTAAGAAAATCCGGCTTTAACCTAGCCGCGGAAACTAAGCAACGCCCCGAAAGCAAGTGGTTGTAATGCAAAGTTATTGCAAGCGCGACTTTATCGCGCGACGGCAACGGGTGCACAAGAAACTTGTAGCCACTGAACGCGTCGTTGATAGTCGTCCGCGACGGAGTATCCATAACCCTACCCTTCAAGTCTATTTCAGCCTGTGGCAAGCCCTGCCACTCCAAGGCGTGCACGGTAGTTCCAGCAAGCGGGTCTGTGCGCACCAAAAGCCTATCCGCCCCGGCGAAAGGAAGCTTGCGCAAATCCAACGCCCGCAAGTCCCTCGTTGCGATGAAAGGCGCGACGCTAACGTGCTTGACGCCCTTGCAAGCGTGCGTCAACACCTTCAAGCCTTCCTCTTTCGTGCAGAAACGCTCGAGAGCCACGGAGGAATATTCTGCAAACCGTTTTAAATAACGCCCCGCTCATTGTGGTGCTATGGATTCCACTGAAACCGCTGCGTTGCAGTCGCAGTTGGACGACATCAAGAGCGCTATATTCGTGCTCGTCGACAAGCTTTCCAGCGTGTCGGGACAGCTTGACTCCAGCGTGTCGCAACTCAACCTCCTCGCCATGCAGATGCGCGAAGCACGCAAGCCGGAAGGCAGCGCCGAGGCGTACTACCCGCAAGTGCAGGAAAGGCTGAACGCGATAGCGGCGATAGAGAAAGAGCTGCTCGAGCAAGTGAAAGCCAACGCGCAGCTAGTCACGCTCATCGGAAAGCAGCAGGACGAACTGCGCCGCAAGGAAGACGAGCTCGCCGCGGCCACGCGCGTAGTCGCCCACCAGCTTTCTGTGCTCACGCAAGAAATCCAATCGCCCGACCGCACGGCGCAAGTGACT
>JBBSWX010000010.1:0-11608 GCA_038046065.1 Microcaldota archaeon
CAGACGCTAGCCGTACCGATCACGCTCGAAAACCGCGAAAACTTCACGATGCGCGGCATAACCCTCTACGCCAGTTCCAGCCTGCCCGGCACCAGCATAACGATAGCCCGACCGCACATAGATCGGCTAGACCCCAACAACACCGAAAACATCAACGCAACCATGACTGGCAACCTAAGCGAAGGCATATACAACATAACCCTAACTGCGGAAGTGAAAGAACCCAAATTCAACCAAACCGTGTACGCCACCGTATCTGTAAAGCCCCGCCCGGGAAGCTACTCTAAAGACGCCACCGGCCAGTTGCTCACGCTCGCCCGCGACCTCCTGCGGCAAAACCCCGAATGCCTCGAGTTCACCGAAGCACTCAACCAAGCACGCACAGAAATCGAACGCAACAACCAAGACAACGCAAAACGCATACTCGACGCGGCCATAAAAAGCTGTAAAGAAGCATTGCTCGCCCCACGACAGCCAACACTGCAAACCGCGAAAGCCGCGATAACAATAACTGAAGAACAGTTGCCGTACGCACAAGCCGCAGCAGCGATATTCGCAGCAATCGCCGTGGCAATAGCCGGCTACTACTGGCGCAAAGAAAAACACGCCACCCACGAAACCCAACCCCGGCAAACCCCACTGGCGAAAGCAAGACGCCTCCCACCCCCCAGCAAGAAATGGCCGGCATGAAGAAAGCCGGCGCCACTCCCTCCCGCTTCAGTTTACCCCGATAACTTGCTCGCGCACCACTCGCGTAGAGTCAAGCGTTCTAGCAATTGGAGGGCTCGGCGACTTTCCTGGCGAGACTGGAAAGACAAGAATCACGCCAAAGGCTAGCAGACAGTGGCGTGCTCGTAGCCACGCGCCCCGCACGAAGGAACACTTAGCTCGAGTCTAAACTACCCCCAAATAAGGCTGCTCGGCCTAGAGCTCGAACGCCAAGAAACACGAACTACTGCGTAAGCGACCCAACGCAAATGGCACTGTCGCGCATTCACGCGCGCAAGAATAAAAACAGCCTGCTGCAGCCGCACGGCTATGCTACCAGCCGTATGCTGTGCCGTATAGAATGCTTGCCGGAAGGCTTGCGGCCCGTCTCCTCCAAGAGCCTAGCGCGAAACAGGGAAACTTCCTTAGGCTGCGTCAGCGTAACGTCAACCGGCGTCAACACGCAATCCCGGTTCAACACGCGATCCAAATGCTGCAAGACCATCAACTCCAGCTTACGCCCGGCAGTATCAGACTCTAACTGACGCGAAACATCTTCAGAAACGCCTGGCGCCCGGAAAGGGTTGAAGCGCACCATAAAACTGTTTCGTATAACCCCGCCCATAAGCCGTGAAGGAACGAACCGAATAGCACCCAACGGCAGTTCACCCACCGCGCCCGCAACCCCCGCCGACGCGTGAGGCAAAAATAACTTCTTTTCCCCTTCAGTCAAGGCGCGCCTCACGGCGAAAACGCGGTAAGAATGGCCGCCGCCTTCAGACGAGTAGTTGATGAGAAAGCCCGCCCTCACCGAGTCTGACTGAAGTTTCGCAGGTATGCCGGACATTTGCAACCCTGTTAACGCACGTACTGGTTCTTAACCGTTTCGCGCCGCAGGCTTCTCCAGCTTCTTCTGCACTTCCGACGCGCGCTGCCGCAGCTTCTCCTCGAACTTCGAGAACGACTCTATCCTCGAAGAGGCAAGCTGCTTCTCTTCCGAAAGCTCCTTCTCCAGCGAAGCCGCGTCGCGCGGCACGAGCACCGCGCCAGCAAAACGGTAGAACTTTCCTTGCGGCTGCGCCTTCACCGCCTCAAGCGCGCGGTCGAACTCGGCGGACGCGGCTTGCAACTGCTGCTTCTGCATCAACACTGATTGCAACTGCTGCTGCAACGCCTGAAGCTCCATCAAACCCGCCTTCTGCTCTTCACTCAAATCCATTGAAAACCACCCGAAAAGCCATTTTTCTGCCGAAAGTTCACTTGCCGCACGCGGCCGCAGCGTCGAGAAACACGCGCAAATCCCGCAGGCAACTGACCGTCCGCGCGCGCAACGCAGCGAAACGGTCGGCGGTAATAGTTACGTGCAAAACGCTTTTATCCACCTTGCACGACAAGCCGCTGCGCCCATCCACCTCGCCCCCGACAACCGCCGCCGCCTTTCTCGCCAAACCCTCACTGTCGAAAGAAACTTCCAAACTGCACTTCACGCAGCCTTCACCCCATCTCCATTCACTCCCTTCGCCGGAGCCTCGCGCACCGGCGCAGAGTCCTCAATCTCCTCAAGCCGCCCTATCTGCCCCAAAAACTTTTGCGACAACTCCACGTAATCCGCCTCGAACAACTCCTTGTTCTCGTAAGCTTCCTGCAACGCCGAAATCTGGTTCAACAACACCTCGCGAACCTTGCGCGAACGAAACTTCAACTCCACACCCGGCGCCCGGCGCGTGATATCATCCAACTGCGCCTCAATGCCCCGCATCTGCCGCTTGTGCTCAACCGCAATCTCATCATACATCTTGTCACTCAACAAACCCCCCTTCCAATCCTCGCGCAGCTTGCGTGACGCGACCATCATAGCTTTCAACTCGGTGGAAAGCCTGCGGTAACTGTCCTCCAGCGACTCCCCGCTAGGGCTGGCAAGCCGCTTGACCGCCGCTGCCGCAGAAAGGCTCGTCACCGCAACGGTAACCACGATGACTGTAAGCGTCACGGCAAAAATCGCGTTCGCCGCAGCCACGTCAAACTGCCCCGCGTGCGCCTTCGCAAGCACAATAGACGCCAACGCCGCCGACACCGTGCCCCGCGGCCCCCCAAGCCACGCTATCAAAAGCTTCTCGTTGAAAGAAAACGACTTGTCGAAAAACATGCTCGCCACGACCGTGACAGGCCGCACGATGAACAAGAACGCCGCCGCCATAGCCAACCCAACGGCAACGTAAGGCAACACTAAAGACAACTGCAGCTGCGAACCCAACAGCAGGAAGACAACGGCAATAGCCAGGAAATTCAAGTTCTCCCACACGTGCTGCGTTTTCAACAACGACAACGAATCCACGTTGCGCGACTGCAGGAAGTAACGCAACACCAACGCCGCTGTAACCACCGAAATCACGCCGCTCGCACCAAGCGCCTCGGCGAAAGAGTAAGCCGCGAGAATCACTATGAACGACGCGAAAGTAATCTCGCCCGTGCTGTTCAACGCGCGCAGCGCGGCGGATACGACCACGCCCACCACCGCGCCGATGGCAAGGCTGGCCAACGCGAGGTAAAGAAACTTGGCCAAGCCAGACTGCACTGAAACCTCGCCACCCGAAGCGGCGGCGAAAACTATGAGAAACAACGCGATGGCAGTCGCATCGTTCAAAGCCGTCTCCGCCTCGAGAACCGTAGCCACGCGCTTGCGCACGTTCAACTTGCGCAACACCGGCAAGATGCCCGCCGGGTCTGTCGACGCGAGAATCGCGCCCAACAACAACGCCGCAGTCCAATCGAAACCCATTATGAAACGGCTGAAGAACGCAACTCCCGCAACCGTGACTACCACCGCGACGGTAGTCACGGAAAGCACCGTCTTCCAAATGCCGAGCATATGCCGCAAGTCCGTGCGCAAACCGTCGTAATACAAGATTATGGGCACGGCGGCAAGCGCAGCGAACTCAAGCCCAAAACCAAACGAATCAAGCTTCAGCCAACCGAGAATATCCGCACCGAGAACATACCCCGTCACGAGTAAAGGTATGGCCTCGGGAAAACGCAGTTTCTGCCCCGCCCTGGCCGCGAGAATGCCGGCAACCATCACGAGCACGACTTGGTAAACCGCACCCACGTCTTGCACTAGCCCAACACCTCCACGCCAGCCACTACCAACACCGGCCCTCGCGGAACGCCGCCAACCTTGAACGAAACCTCGCCACCGCCAGCCACAAGCTCGACAACCCCCTTGCCCGGCGCGAGGCCGAAAAGCGCCAGGACATCGCGCCCCTTGCCGTCCAACGCCACGCCCCCGCGAACGCCTTCGGGAACGCGCGACTGCTTGCCTTCCGGAAGCTTCACGCCCGACAAAACGATCTTGCCAAGCCACTTCTCGCGCTCAAGAAAAACCAGTTTTCTAGGGTTGCCGAAAGCCTCGTAAACCAACAGCACGCGCTTGAAACCCTTCGCCTCCGCACGGTCAACGCACTCCTGCAAACTGCGCTTGCCGCGGTTCTCGCACTCGGCACCCAAAAGCAGCTCAAGCCACCGGCAGAGCTTTCGCGCCAGCACGGACGGCTTGCGGCTCGTTGAAACGTAAAGCAACCCTACGACACCCTCAACATCCGAATCTAGTAGAAAACCGCGGCGAGGTTAATAAACTCCCGCATTCCACAAACGTAAAGTGACCAAGAAGCTCATAAACACGCCCTTAGGAAGCGTTTGCTGCGAATGCGAGCTACCCAACGCCCCGCGCAGCGTGCTAGTCCTCCACGGCTTCGCCAGCAGCCGCAACTCCACCAGCGGAAAAACCCTATCCACCCTCCTCGCCCAACGCAGCATAGGCTCGCTGCGCATAGACTTCAACGGCTGCGGCGAAAGCTACGGACTGCCAAGCGAGACGAGCGTCACGAAAATGCTGTCAGACGCGCAAGCAAGCCTTGACGAGCTCGCCAAAACCAACGCTACCGTCGGTATCTACGGCTCGTCAATGGGCGGCTTCATCGCCCTGCTGCTCGCCTCGCGCAACGAAAACGTCAAAGCAATCGTGCTGCGCGCGCCCGTAAGCAACTTCACGAAACAATGGCAGCGCAAAACAAGCCTCGACGAATGGCGCAGCAACGGCAGTTTCGAATGGAAATTTCTTTACGGCGAAGGAAGCATAATACTCCCGTGGAGCTTCTACCAAGACGGCGCGCAGTACGACGCGCTGAAAGAAGCGCGCAAGATAACCGCGCCCGTGCTGGTGATGCACGGCGATGCCGACGAGACGGTGCCCCTACAACAAAGCGAGGAACTCGCGCGCCAGCTACCCAACTGCACGCTCGAAAAACTGCGGGGGGAAAGCCACCAGTTTCAAAGCGAGGCGCACTTCGAACGGATGGCGCGCTTTTTCGACGAAAAACTTTAGAGAAAAGCAACCGCAGCTACCTGCAAGGCCGCCTACCGCTTCGCGCGCTCTTCCTTCAAACCCGTCCTCGCCAAGTGTTTCAACACCGCCTCGAACCGCTTTGCGTATTGCCGTGAAAAAACGTCGAGCGTCCTGCGGGAAGCGCACTCGCCCTCAAGATATTCTAGGTTGAGCTGGTCGTCAGGGTAGTCAAGCCGGCCATCACGTATTGTAGATTCAATCTTGTCCTTAAACCGCTTGGACAACAAGTCTTTCATTCCTCGCCCTACAACGCACAACTCGACCAGCAACTCGTTCGGCGCAATAGCCCACCAACTAAAAGTCCCGTTAGAAAACGACGGGTGTTCGTGAAGCAGACTGCCAGCCCGACGCACGTTCAAGTCAAGCCTCGAGTAGTCCGCCAGCGGCGTCATGCCACTATAGAATGGCTGCGTGAAGCCGTGAAAGTTGACTACCGGCACGCGAAAACCGCTCTCCAAGAGGAACTTGCAGACCTGGCCATCGTTGACAAAACGTTTCAAGCGCGCGTTTATTTCCCTCACAGAAAGGTTCTTTTCTTGAGCCTCGCGCCAAAACGCGAGCGGCGTCCACTTCGGCGGAATGCGCACGGCCACCGCCCCCAGCTTTTCCCAATCGCGGTGGTGGCGCTGCGCCACCGCGCCGGTGCCCTCGGTAACATGCCGCCGCACAAGCACTATCACACGACGCTTTCCTGCAGGCACCCCGCGGAGCTGCTTCTCCATCTCCCTCAAGCTGCGAGGCATCAAAATCATACGCAAGTAAAGCCAACGCTGTTTAAAAAAGCGCGCCGCCAACCCAAAAAGCGTACTCCCGCGCCAAGCCGCGCTAACGCCTTGCCTCCCCCACCAGCTCTTCCCGCGCGTAACTCACGCCGCGAAAGCAAACAGTCCAACTCTCTGCAGTCAATGAAACTGCCTTCAAACCCGCCTCCCGCAACAACAACCGCAACTCGCCCTCGCCAAAGTAATGCGTGAAAACACCGTTCTTACGCCTGAAAGTCCCCTCCTCAAGCCGCTCGCCGTTGCCGTTGCGAAAATCGCGCGAACCAAACTCGCGCACGAACAGCCGGCCTCGCGGTCGCAGCACGCGAACCGCCTCGCACGCCGCCTGCAAACGGCCTGCCTCCAACAAATGCCCCAACACGTGAAAGGCAGCCACGCCATCAAAAAAACCATCCTGAAAAGGAAGCTCGCGGCAATCCGCCAAGTAATAATGGACGGACTCGCGCTGCAACGCGGGGTTGCGCCGGCACAACTCCAACGCGGCAGGCGAAAAATCCACTGCGTGCAACTCAAACCCCCGCCCAACCAACGCCGTCAAGTTCTTGCCGTTACCGCAACCCAACTCGAGAAAACGGCCGCCCCCCGCCAGCCGCGGGTTGAAGCCGCTGCTGCCCCTCCACGCCAACACGCGCCGCGAGTAAACCCCATCCCACGCACGAGCGTCACGATCCACGAGCAACACTACCCCCCCCAAATCAACACTACTCCCGAAAAGCATTTGCGCGGCAAAGCCTAAAAAACCCGGGCGCGCAAAACGAGTGCGAGGAAAACAACGCCGTGGCAAGAATAATGCTCATCGCGAACGAACACCCTAACGAGGCGTTCGCGATAAGGGTGGCGAAGGAAGTGGAACGCCACTTGAAAAACGCGGGGCACGACGTGAAGTTCCATAAATTCCCTTACGCCAAAACCCCGCTTGGACAGGCGGTAAAACGGCGGACGGTCGTACTGTTAGATAACGCCGTTAACGAGAAGGACTTTCCGGCATTAAAAAATTTCGACTTTGCCTACAACTTTCATTGCACGCCACACGACTGCGGGTTTTGGGAACGCAATGCGTGCAATTGGAAGATGATCCAAACCGCCAAAGCAGGCAAGCCCGTATTAGTCGAAACTAAAGCGGCATACGAGCTAATGCCCCCAAGATTCCTTAGAACGCAAATAGAACCCATAGGCATACGCAATTACGATGAAGACGGAAGGTATTTCCTGGTGACAACCTCGCAAAAACAATCGCGCGCGCTGGGATTAACGCCGGAAGCTTTCGGAGAAGCAATCGCCAAAAGCATACTCGCGCACGTCAAAGAAAACGAGAGGCTACCGAAAGAACAGAAACGCAGAGAACACTTCGCCCAAGGGAAAATATGAAAACGTTTCACGAAACCGTTTCCCGCCACCCGCAGGCGCGCGCCTTGTACGCAACTGCGCTAAGAATGGCAGGCGTGAAGAAAATGCTTGCAGCAGGCACTCCGCACATCCTCGACCTTGCCGGCGGGGGCGGCATCGTGGAGAGAGTGTTGCGCGAAAAGTTTCCCAGCAAAAATTTTCATTACGCCAACCTCGACCTGAGCCGCCGCGCGCTGGCCGAAAGCGGCGGGAGCCGCGTGCAGGCGCAACGAAGCGCGCCTCCCTTCGCAAGCGGCAAGTTCGACCTGGTGATATACGCTTTTCCTGAAACTGCTCTACACGGCAGTTTTTGGGACGACATGATTAGGGAAGAACGCTCGCAACTCCCGATCCTCGAAGCGCTGCGAATGCTAAAGAAAGGAGGAAAACTCGTTTACGCACCGGTTTGCATCGGCGAAGAAGACGCGCTCAAGCTCGCCAGCTCGAAACCAAGCCCCGAATGGGGTTACAAGCACGTTGACGGGAAGATAGCGCCCATTTCAAGCGAATTACGCAAAAACTTCAGGCGGTATGAACAAACCAATTTTCCCGGCAAGCAGCCGGGCGAGTACACGCACGCCGCCATCGCGGTGTACGAAAAGACGGGCGAACCTCCGGAAGGGAAAACGCGCGAAATGCGGCGGAAGGTAAGCGCGTTCCTGAAGGAAGCGCGGCAAGCCGAATGACGATGGAAGACGCCGGGGGGGAGATTCGAACTCCCGAGCCCTTGCGGGCACCGGTTTTCAAGACCGGCGCAATAACCGCTCTGCCACCCCGGCAAGCTTTTCTTCGGAGCCTCGCCTACCGCGCTCGGCTCCTCGAAAAGCTTGACCAAAAACTTTTGCTGCATGCGCTTTGATGAACCTTTCGCGAGCGCGTCGAAGGCGCGCCAGCCAGCACGCCGAGCAAGCGAGCGGAAAGGTTCAAAGCTTGACCAAAATTTTTGTTAAGCTTGCCTATTAACTTTCCGCGAACGCTTTCAAGAACGCCCCCCAAGCGGCGTTCGAAGAAAGGGTTCAAAGCTTGACCGCAATTCTTGTCAAGAAACTTCAGTCACAAAACACTTTTCCGCACAATCCTTTGGCAAGGCAAGGGTTAAACACTTTCGCTGCGTAACCGTTTCGTGGAAAAACTCGAGAAAGACCTTGAAGAACTAGGGTTCACGCCCGCCGGAGCGACGCGCAAGGAAGGCGTCGTCACGCTAAAGTTCGCCAGCCGCCAACCCGCCCCCGGCCTGCGAGAGCCCGGAAACCTCTTGGAACGCATCGCGCGGTTCTTGGGAATACGCCCCCCTGCGGAAGGCGAGCGCGCCGAGGACAGGAAGCTGCGCAAGGCGTTGCGCGCGTTTTGCCGCAGGCACGGCCTCTACCCCGACGAGAGCCACGGCGGCGACTGCACTACGCCCGAAAGAAAGAACGCGATAATCAGCATAGAAGGAACTGAAGAACGCGGCGGCAAAGAACACCGGTTCGCAGAGCTGAAGATGCGCGCGAAAGACTACGAGAAAACCGCCTAGCCCGCAAGCAGCTTAACCCGCCAGGTGGATGCGCACGCGCTCCCTCGCAAGCAAATCCTTAAGCATCTTGACACCGCGAGACTTGTCCCACTCGGTGTAGTTGTCAAGGTGATAGTTAAAACCCGCGGCAGCCGCGCGCCTTCCGTGATCATCTTCCTGATTCAGGTCGTTCACGAGAACCAGCTTGCGTTTGGAAGATAAAAGCCGGTAAACGCCTGCAGGAATCTCGTTGGCGGAAACCACGGTAATCAAGCTTTCTTCAGAGCCTGGCGGAAGGTTGGCGTCGCGGCACACGCGGTGCTCCACCTTACGGCCGCCCAGCTCCACCACGGGAGGCTTCAACGCCTTGAAGTAACCAGCGCGCCTGGCCCACGTGCGGCCAAGCAAACGTCTCTCGGCAGGCGAACTGCTTGCACGCTTCAAAACCCGCGCATCGCCGTCAGCGCACCGCACTTTCGAGAACACCTTCCAACCCTCGCTAGTGACGACGTAACCCGTGTTGGAGAGCGCGGGCTCGCGCACAACTTCACTGCCACTGCGCCGGTAGCCCCGCGCGCGCTCGAAAACCGAGAAGGACACTACCGAGTGAGGATGGTGCAACGCCAACGCGGTGGAAAGGGCGTGCAACTCGCGCTTCACCTCAAGGCGCTCGGCAACGAAATTGCGGAAAAAAGGATGCTCGGAAAAATCGAAGTGGTGCGGCTCGCCAGCAGGAAAACGCCCAAAAAGCTTGGTGGCGAAACTCGAAAATTCGTTTAGAGAACCGAATCGCCTGCGCACGAGCACGAAATTCGTGCAACCCCCCACCGAAGCGTGAGGGCCTATTGCAACGATAGGAATGCTTTCAGCCGAAACATTACGGGAAGGCATAAGCTAACGGAAAAACGAGAATGCTTAAAGAACTTGCGGAAAAGCTTTTACGAAAAACGAGAAGGCCAAGCGGGTTTCAGCCCACAACGGCATTTCAGCCAAGCGTCATTTCCACGTTGACGGAAGCGGGAATGGAAATACGCATGACTTCGCGCAGCACGCGGTCGTCAGCCGAAATCTCGATGAGGCGCTTGCAGATGCGCAACTCCCAACGCTCGTAAGTGTCAGAACCATCGCCGCACGGCGTCTTGCGCGTCGAAATGTTGAACTTGCGCGTCGGCAGCGGCACGGGCCCCTTCATCGCAACGCCCGTGCGCGAGGCTATGTCCTTAATCTGTCCGCAAACGTCGTCCAAATCCGCGACGTTTGGGCTTTCAAGCTTGATGCGCGCCTTGCTCATGCAAATTCATTCCGAAAAGTTTCATTCAAAGATAGAAAAACGATAAAAATGAAGGAAAATAGCCTTTTTCAGGCCGCCTTCTTGGGAACCACTTCAAGAACGATTCCCGCAGCCACCGTCTGACCCATGTCGCGAATCGCGAAACGGCCGAGGGCAGGGAAGTCGCTGTACTTCTCGACGACCACGGGCTTCGTGGGCTTGACCTTAATGATAGCCACGTCGCCAGTCTTCAAGAAGTCCACCTTGTCAGGCAACGCCTGGCCCGTCTTCGGGTCCTTCTTCGACACGAGGTCGGTTATCGTGCAGGCGAGCTGCGCCGTGTGAATGTGGAAAACCGGCGTGTAGTTACGGCCTATCGCCGTCGGGTGGTTGAGCACGACGACTTGCGCCGTGAACTCCTCCGCAACTATCGGGGGCACTTGCGGCGAGCCCACGACGCTGCCGCGCTGAATGTCCTTCTTGTCAACACCCTTGAGCGCGAAGCCCACGTTGTCACCCGGAATCGCCTGCGTGAGCGTCTGGTGGTGCATCTCGATGCTCTTAACCTCGCCCGTCTTGCCCGCAGGCATTATGATGACTGCATCGCCGGGCTTCATCACACCCGACTCGACGCGACCCACTGGAACTGTGCCTTGACCCGTGATCGTGAAAACCTCCTGAATCGGCAGGCGCAACGGCTTGTCCATAGGCTTCTTCGGCTCTTGAAGCATGTCGAACGCCTCCAAAAGCGTCGGGCCCGAGTACCAATCCATCTTGTCGCCCTTCTTCACGATGTTGTCGCCCTGGTACGCCGAGTACGGGATGAACGGAATCTTGTCAACCGGGTAACCCATCGGCTTGAGCTTCACGCTCAACTCCAGCTTGACCTTCTCGTACGCCTGGCGGTCGTAATTCACGGCATCCATCTTGTTAACGCCGATTATGAACTGCTGCACGCCAAGCACCTTCAAAAGAAACGCGTGCTCTATAGTCTGCGCCTGGATGCCTTCCTTCGCCGAGCAAACGATGACCGCCGCGTCCGCCTGGGAAGCGCCAGTAATCATGTTCTTCACGAAGTCCTTGTGGCCCGGCGCATCTATGATTGTAAAGTAATACTTCTGCGTGTGGAAATCCTTGTGCGCAATGTCAATCGTCACGCCCCTCTCGCGCTCTTCCTTCAAGCGATCCATGGCGAAAGCAAACTCGAACGTCTGCTTGCCAACCTTCGCCGCCTCTTCCTTAAGCTTGCGCAAGTCATTCTCCGTAAGCGCGCCCGTGTCGTACAGGATGCGCCCCACGGTAGTCGACTTGCCGTGGTCAACGTGACCCGTGAAAATCAAGTTAAGATGCGGTTTGTCAGCCATTTCTACAACCCCTCCAAATACGATTTAATACGGTTCTTAACGAAAAAATCCCGGCGCCCGAAAGACGCGAGAAACTAAAACAATTAGCAATTGTGAGCCTGTCTGCTAACACAATCTTTATGCCCCTCGCATTTTAAAAGGCTTTCTAACGGGCGGCGGGCGCCGCTGCCCTCACGCACGCATTAAAGAAGCACGAAAAAC
>JBBSWX010000011.1:0-21044 GCA_038046065.1 Microcaldota archaeon
CGCGCTGACTTTCTGGCGGATGAAGTAGTCAACGACGAAGCTGTTCATCACGCCGCACAAGAAGCACAACTGCTTCAACGAACGCAGGCGGACGATTGCCAGCGAATTGCCGCAAACGTAGCCGGGGGGAATGACTGCCGAGATGAATGTGCGGTAGTTTGTCGAGCTGGCGATGAGGCGGTAGGCGAGCCAATAGCCGTTGTGGTAATCCCTCCCGCCGGGAAGGGCGCGGTACTGCGCCAAAAGTTCGGTTATCCGCTTACGCAGAAAGCCAATGTCTGCCACGAAAGATTTTGGGATATTCCGCTTATAAGAGTGTCCGGAGTGCCTTTCCGCAACAATGATGCAGTTACTTTGGCGTTAACTTTACGCAAATGCGCGTGTCACCCGCGCGCCGTCTTGAGCGCGCCGCCCAGCTTGGCGACTGTCGGCAGCACGCGGTTTTCCACCTTGCGCAAGTGCTCGCTGTAAGTCGCCTCGTCCACGCCCATTATTTCCGCCAGTTCGGCGACGCCCACCTTGCGCGGCGAGTCGTAATACCCCCGCTCCACCGCAATGTTCAACGCCTGCAGCTGGCGTTCCGACAACCCGTGCGCCAAGCTCTTCAACGTGACGAGGTCGGCCATCGAAACGTGCGTCTCGGCAAGCACGCCGCGCTTCTGGCCAAGGTGTTTCTTCGAGAGGAGCCGCACGTCTGTACACTCCTTCAACAGGTTTTTCACTTCGCGCAAGGCGCGCGTGTGAGGAACGAAAATCGTGACGCTGTCAAGCGCGCCATTATAGCCGTCCGGCTCGAACGAAGTGCTCGTCGGAGCGAGCGGAATGGCGCCCGTCTGTTCAGCTATCTTTTCAAACATTAGCGAATGGGGAACCGTCTGCACTAGGATGAGGCCGCGCTTGGCGCTCTTCTCCAGCCACTGCACGCCCTTCACGAGCTCGTGGCTAGTAATGTGCTTGACGAACTCCTCGGGGTTCTCGGCGTGCACCTCGTAAATGCCGCGCGTGATGCTCTCGGCGTTCGTGAGGTTAGATACTAGGTTTATCACCCCGCCCTTCGCTTTCTCTACCGCATCTATGCACCAGCACGGGGCGTGCGACCACTGCAACTCCAGCAACGCGGGGTTTTGGTTTGAAGCCATTTCACGCCATCTCGAAAGCCTGCGTGTTCTCGCGGCTGCCGTAACCATCGCCCTTCGAGTTAGAGTATATCAGGTAGGCGATAGTCCCCACGGCAAGAATGCTGAATACGTCCATAACCAACACCGGCAAGTTCTTTGTAACCACTTCGTAGTTAATACTGTGGTGGGGAGGGTATTTAAGCGTTTCCCCCGAAACTGTGGGGAGTGCAAGCGCACGCGGGCTGCGGTCGGGTGCTGTCTCGTCGAGGAGTGGTTGACGCGTTTACGAAGAGCGGGCGCGCGCGTCTTTTTCTTTCAAGTCGGCCACGCGCTCGACCATCTCTTTTTCCAGCAGGCCTTTCCTTCGCGAGTCGGGCACGTGCGCGGCGGTCTGCAAATAGGACTCTGCAGCTTTTGCTAACAATTCCGCGTATTCGTCGCACTCTCCGCCGTAAGTTGCTTGAATGCGTTCATACATCTTCTCTGCCGCTGCCTCGAACGCGCGCGCCTTTACGCGGCGGTAAACTGCAGGAACCTCTATAGCTCGGGGTTCCCCGTGTTTCAGAACTATGGGGTTTCTTAAGTTCTCAACGTTCGTGTTGTGCAGGCAATAGGTTGTGAAGCCTTTGCGCTGTAGCGTCGCTATGGTCAGTTTTGCGTGCCTAGTCCAGCTGATGGCGTCAAAAAGGTCGTCAATGGTCTCTAACGACCCGACCGCGCTTTTCCGCAACGGGCTTCCGCTTGGTTTGAGTCCCACTAGCTTGACTTCGTGTCCCCTCTCGCGCAGTTCTTTCGCAAGCGGCGAGCCAATGATGTAGGCGGCGGCTTCGGCGGGAAAGTGGCAGCCGCGGTACAACGCGAGCTTGAGACGCACCGGCGGAGCCATACTAGCGGTTAGTTGCCAGGCGCAATTAAACTTTGCGCAAAAGGCTCGCGCTAAGAGTTGTTGAAGTGGCAGCAGTAACGTGCTTTCCCACGCAAAGCGCAGTACTCGCAGCGTCGCAAGGGGCCTTTACTTCCGCGTTCGGAAAGAGAGCGGGTGTTTCACCCCTCCTATGACCGCTGACCAAGAGTTATTGAGCGAGGCTCGGTAATAAAAACGTTGCTTTCAGGCGTGCCGCGCGATCGCCTTGGCCACGCCGACGCGGCTGTCGGGGATCGGCATTATTTCGCAGCTCGCGCCTCCCGACTCGACGAGTTCCTTCAGGTCGGCTTCGCCGAGCTTTTCGGAGCCGCGGGCGTGGAACGAAATGCCGTGCGTAGCATAATGGCGGCCTGAAAAGACTATAGCCTTGTGCAGGCGCAAAAGCCGGGGGGCGTGCGTCTCCCGGCTGCGGCTTTTGGCTGTGACTATAGCGACCGTTTTGATGAACTCCCGCGCGACGTTAGCCAACCCGCGCTTGACGAGGTTTGGTTCAGTGCGACCCTCCATAGTCATCGCCCACTTGCGGAACACCCCGGAAATGCGGTTCTTCCCGAAGGCCATGCTTTGCGTGCCCGTCGTCACAATGAACGCTTTGCCGTCCTTTAGGCCGAGTATGACAAATCCGGCCTCAAGCGGCTTGGCACTAAGCTTGCTCAGTCGGAGTATGGTTGTAGTCTTGCCTATTGCGGGCGGCCCGGCAACTAGAACGTTCTCACCGCGCCGCGTAGTAAATGCACTGCCGTGAATTACGTGAACCGAGTCAAGCGAAAGCATCTGCGCGAGCCTTGCAGCGTTGCCGACCTCCAGCCGTGCCTTCTCCAAACGCCTTCCCGCTCGGTAGTGAAACGTGATGCTTCCTTGCGGTAGCCTTGAGAGTTCAACCTTGCCGATGCCGCCCGGCGCCAGTCATCACTTCGGCTTCTTCTGCGTCTGGATGAGCTCGAGCAAGCCGTTTATGCGCTTCTCCACGTAGTGGTGGTCGGCCTTGTCGTTCAAGTCCACTTCCAACGTGTCCACGTTCTTCATCACTCCCAACAGCGACTCTTCAATATCGTCAAGCCGGTCGTGCACTGCGTCTGAATGGTGGCGCACGGTGTGGCGCATCTGGAAGCTCAGCCGCACCATCCACGCGAAAGCAAACAGGCTGATGGCAACGAAAGCAATCGACGTCAAAGTTATTTCATCAGTCATACCCGCACCCTCACAGCCTTCTTTTCCTCTTCAAGCGCGCCCAGCAAGTCGCTTATCGCCGTCGAGATCTTCTCCTCGGTTTGGCGCACGCCTGACTTGCCTTTCAAACCCGAACGAATCTTGCCCACCGTGCCCCGCGCGTCGTCAAGCATCTTCTGCGCGTGCTCAATGCGCTTCTCAGCTAGCGCGAAATGACGCCGAGCTCTCTGGGAATAGTAGTGCAGGAGGAAGAAAAGTACCACTGACGCGACTAGCACCGCTCCAAAAACGGTGACTATGAGATCCTCGAGAGCCATGTGTGAATTCTACCTTCCACCAGTTAAAAACGTTTTGCCCCCCTCACGGGAGGGGGGAACCCTCAATTCAACTTATGATCTTCTTGAACTCCTTCTTGCGTTCCTTCGCCACATCATTAATAGTGTCTTTCAGGCCCAACCCCAAGGCGATGGCGAAACCGACGCCAATCGCGACGGCCACCGCGCCCACGATGAGGATGAAGAACGTCTTGAGGATGTCCACGTCGGCGCCGGGCAGGATGCGCGGCAGCGCGATTACGATGGCAGTGTAGCCGACGAAAATCTTCGTCGCCAAGCCCAGCGACCCAGCAAAGGGAACGCCGTGCGCCTTGCGAATGCGGTCGGCAATGAAGTCGCCGAACAGCAACGCGGCGACGATGACAATCACGCCTTCAATCAACATCGGCAGGTAGCTGAGGAACCAGTATACTATCGTGTTGAGGAACGTGAGGTTAACCACGTCCGCGGCGACGCCAAGGAATACTGCGAACGTGGATATCTTGACGAGCGTCACGATGATGTCGCTCACGGTGAACCCGAGCAGCGCGTCGTGAATGCCTTTCTCCTCAAGCTTGCGCTCCAACCGCAACTCATGCAGCCCGCGCTTAACAACGCCCGCGAGAAACCGCGCAACCACGTAGCCTATGCCTAAGAAAATCAGCACTACAACAAAGTCGGCAATCCCGCCAATGAAATTATTGGCAATCCTGCCTAAGGCAGCGCCAATACCGTCCTGCAAAGTTTGAAGCAAGGCCACTTTCGATACCACTCTCCAATCGTTGTTTAATTGCCCCCGCCGCGGAGGCGAATGCATTACGCCAACCCCCTTTTTAAACGTGTTGGCAGCCTGTGCAATCGCGCTTGGCAGGCGCCCCGCGCGGCGCAGAATACCTTTATAAGTTTTCAACGGCACGAAAATAACTGCGGGCATCAAGGCCGCGCGTTTACTTTGAGGTGTTCACGTTTAATGACTCAATACCACAAGCAGCCCAAGACGAAGTGCCACGGCACCGGCGGCAAGCGCCGCGCAACGCGGGATAAGATACTCTTGCACTACGGCGGTTTCTTCAGCCGCACCAAGCTCGAGAAGGACGGCAAGGAAAAGCGCGAGACGCTGCGCTCGAAAGGCGGTTCAACAAAGCTCAAAGGAAAGAAAATATCTTTTATAGTAGTATCCGCCGGCGCCACCTCCAAGAAAGTGAAGATAACTAACGTCGTGGAAAGCCCCGACAACCGCCACTATGCGCGCGAGAACATAATCACGCACGGCGCGATAGTGGAGACCGAACTCGGCAAGTGCCGCGTAACCTCGCGCCCCGGCCAGGACGGCGTGGTCAACGCAGTCCTCCTGCAAGAAAAGCCGGCGGCGAAACCGTAACCTTTTTCACCCGGCGGTCGTTGACTCGCCGCCGTCGGAGTGACGAGCCTTTTTAAAGCCGCAAGGTTTTTATTCCGGGTTGCGCATAGTAATATATTCTTAACTGTAACGCGCGGTTGCAGCCGCGCGCTGCACAACGGTTTTTGACGGTCGTTAACATATGACTTTCAAGTTGATAAAGCAGACTACGGAAGGCCTCTCGCTGCTTGGCAGCGATGACGCCGCGCCAGTAGCACGCAAGTACCCGCTCGCAGCCGGAAGGCGCAGGGCGGGAGTACTGATGGAAACCATAGGCACCGTCGCATCCCCGTTCTACATCGCCCGGCTTGAAGGCAACTGGCCGGTCGGCAGCGAGTTCGAGATTAGCGTTTCAAAGAGGAGTAGGTGAACCGTATGTACCAATGCCCGGATTGTAGCAGCAAGAGCCTCAAGCGCGACGTTGAGCGCGGCGAAGTAGTGTGCCGCCAGTGCGGCCTCGTCGTTGAGGAAGACATGATTCAAGAAGGCCCCGAATGGCGGGCGTTCGACACCGAACAGCGCAACAGCCGCGCGAGGACGGGCGCGCCCCTCAAGTACATGTCGCCCAATAAGGGCTTGGTAACCGAGATCGACCAGTACAACCGCGACGTGCGCGGAGGCAAGATTGCCCCGTCGCAACAAGCGCAGCTTTACCGCATGCGCAAGTGGCACAAGCGCGCCAGCATCTCCAACTCCATCGAGCGAAACTTGGCCATCGCGCTCACCGAGCTCAATCGCGTGGCAAGCCATCTTGGCCTTCCAGAGAGCATTCGCGAGAGCGGCGCTCTCCTGTACCGCAAGTGCGTGGTGAAGGGCTTGATTCGCGGCAGGCAGATAGAGAGCGTTGTCAGCGCAGTGCTGTACGCCATCTGCCGCATGTACGGCATTCCCCGCACGCTCGACGAGATAGCGCTAGTTGCTGAAATCCCGAAGAAGGAAATCGGCAGGACGTACCGCCTCATCACGCAAGAACTGCAGCTGAAAGTGCCGTTGACGAACCCGCGGTTTTACATAAGCCGCTTCGTCACCTCCCTCAAGCTGAGCGGCGAGACGCAAGAAAAGGCCGTGGAACTGTTGGACAAGGCAATCGTGAAGGGCCTCATTTCAGGAAGGGGTCCGATGGGCGTGGCTGCTGCTGCGGTTTACATAGCTTCCGTGCTTACGGGCGAGCGGCGCACGCAGAAGGAAGTGGCCGACGTGGCCGGCGTGACTGAAGTCACCATCCGCAACCGCTACCGCGAGCTCAAGAAGTCGCTCGAGCTGAACGTCACGATTTGAAGGCGCGCTTTTTGCGCCTAGTTTTCAAGAGGTTAGCGCGCGCTATGCCGTTCAAGGCAGTGCGGCTTCCGCAACTTCCTTCCAACCCGCGTCCGTGCGAATGCCCGTGGGGCAGTAGTGCGTGGCGACTGCGGCAAAGCCCTTCTTCCGCAGCTGCTGTAGCACCGTCTCGGTCTTCGGCGCGTTCACGCCCAGCTCGTCAGCCACCTGGTGCAAGTCAATGAAGAGCGGCGGCAACGCGTTCTCCGCGAGAAGCTTCGCCAGAAACGCCCCGACGCGCTTCTTTTCAGCATAATCGCGCGCCTTGTTCAACGCAATCATCTTGCTGATGAACTCTTCGTCACTCGTTTTTCCCGTCCACAACGGTCCGCACGGCTGCGCAACCCCCCCGCACGCGCTGCACGAGCGGCACGGCAACGGTTCGGTGGCGCGCGAGTGGCACTTTACGCAATAATTTAACCACGCCAGCTTCGCGAGCGACTCGTCCGCCTTCAACGCGCCCGGCAAGACGTCAGCGATGATTTTCACCGCGTGACCCTCGTAAAAAGAAACTTTAGGCACTACATAAAGGTCGAACACCCCAGCCCGCTTTGCAACGGCCGCCAGCAGCAGCCTCACGGCCAGCTCGTGCGAAAACTCGCAGCGCAACGGCCTGCAGTCGTAATGCCTAACGCAAGTCGCGCGCTCCTTGCCGCACAACTTCGCCAAATCCGTGCTTGTTATTGAAAGCACGCCGCCCTTTAAACTCGCGAGCTTTCTCAACGCGGCGTCGAGAAAGAACACCGGCGTGCCGAACGGGTCGAGCTCCAACCAATCGAACTTTTCCCCCCCTTCACCAGTTCGCGAGAGGTAGTGGTTTAACTCCTCGCCCACCATTGACGCTCGCCGTTCGAGCTTGTTCAGCTTGATGTTTGCTTTCGCGAAAGGAATTGCGTTCAAGTTTGCGTCCACCAGCACGATTTTCTTTACGCACGCATTCTCCACGGCATAGCGCACTCCCCGCGCGCCGGTTGCGCACAAGCCATCCAGCACGGTTTCCGCGCCTGCCGCGCCAACTGCGAGCGACGAGAGCGTGCGATTGAACGCCATTGCCGAGTTGTAGAAAACCAGTTTGTGGAATGGATCCTTGCCGGTGGCTGGCGCGCGCAGCTTTGCGCTGCCTTCGGTTATTATGGCTTTGGTTTTCATTGAGCTTTTGCCGTTTTCATTGTGTTTACCTTAAACAATTACTATTTGAAAGCCTAATAATCGTTGAGCCTCCAAAAAAGATTATGCCGGTTCTCGTTACGCACACGGATTTCGACGGCCTAGCGTGCGCCGTGCTCGTATCGAGCGTGGAGGACGTGGCGGAAGTGCGCTTTACCGAGCCGTGGCTCGTGCAGCACCGCAAGGTTGACGTGCCGAAAGGCGCAATCATATCGGACTTGCCGTGGCACCCTAACGCGTCGCTGTGGTTCGACCACCACGCGAGCGTCCATCCGCCGGAAAAGTTTGAAGGCAAGTTCGACCCGGCTGCCAAGAGTGCGGCGCGCGTGGTGCTCGACTATTACGAAAACCCGTGGCTTAGCGAAAAGTTTTCCGGTTTGGTTGACGCGGCGGATCAGATAGACTCTGCGCGGCTTTCGGAAGATGAAGTCCTCAACCCTCAAGGCTATTACTTGCTCTCCGTCTCGCTCGACGCGCACGACTCTGCCGCCGCGTCGTTCAACTTCCGCCGGCGGCTCATAGACCTCTTGCGGAAAAAGCCACTCGAGCAAGTGCTTTCCGACGAGGCGGTGCGCGAGGCGTGTGACAAGAAGCTCTCCCTCCTGCGCAAGGTCGCGCCGTTGCTGAAGGAGCACACGCGCGTGGACGGCCACGTTGCAATCGTTGATTTTCGCAGCGCGCCTTCCTGGCTGGAGAATGCGGGCGGCCGTTTTATCGTTTACCTGCAGAACCGCGGTTGCGTGGCGAGCTTGCGCGTGCGCAACAGCTCACAGCAAGGAATGGTGGACTTGAGCGTGGGCAACAACGTCTTCTCGCAAGGCACTCCCGTGGATTTGGGTGCGTTGATGAAAGAGTTCAAAGGCGGCGGCCACCATGCCGCGGCAGGCGCAACAGTGCCGGAAGCGGAGGCCGACGCGGCAATAGCAGGGATTTGCGCGCGCGTGAACGCTGCAGCCAAGCAATAGCTGCTCGCGCGAAACAATAATATTCCCGCGCAGCACGGCTTGTTGTCGAAAAGTAGCCTTTTCCTTCAGCCTACGGGCGCAGCCGGTGCAGGCGCGTCTTGCGCGACAATCTGCTCGCGCAGCTTGCGGAGTTTCTCCCGGTATTCCGCAGTCTTGCGCTCGCGCTCCTCCTCACCAGTTCTTGCGTTGTAGTAAAATACCACTACGATGAAGAACGCTATTCCCGCCGCGATTATCAACAGGGGGTTCGCGCCAGCCGACGTGAGCAGCCCGGTTATCGACTGGGGCTTGTTCACCACCTGCAGCTTTACGCGCGCCACTTCCACGCCGTTGCTCTTGACGATTATCACCGGCTCTACCGCGGCTGCCGAGTTGGGGAGGATGCGCGCGGTGACGTTCGCCTCGCCGCCTGCGGTAACGAATGCAACGCCGCTCGAATAGTTCCAACCTTCCGGAAGGCCTTCGAAATCAAGAGTCACGTTCGCCAGTGGGCTGCTGCCCGCGTTCGCGACGGTGGCGATTACCGTTATGCCTGCGCCTTCTTCATTCACGTGCGCAACCGCGTTTGCGTTGCTGCACTCGCCCACGAAAACGACCATCTCGCCGCTGCCGGAAAACCCGTCAGTAATCGCTGCCACCGTTATTTTGTTCGCGCCCTTGCGCAGCGCGCCTGCCGGCAATTGCACGTCGAACTCGGCAACAACACCTTGCGGCACGCGCAGCTCGCGCGAAAACACCATTCGGCCATTCACACTTGCGGTGACGGTAAAGTCGGCAGCCTCAAGCGGGTTTTCCAGCTCGGCGTTGATGCGCAAGCCTTGTGGCACGTCGCACTCGGAAACGGAAATGCCATCGCCCGTCGTTTGGGGAAGCGTGAGCTTCGGCAGCGCGGCGGCAGCAGTTTCAGTCACCACGACCCTTCCGATGACGCTCGCCACTTGAAGGCTGCCTTTAAGGAAAATTATTTTGTACGTCTTTACGCCCGGCGTGACGCCTTTCCCTACCATTATCGTAAAGCCAAGTTTGGTTTCCTCGTCGTGCCGCAAGTCGAACAACGTGCGGCCGGGCAGGATGGTAACGCCATCTTCGTTGCTGTACGCCTTTGCAGTGAAGCTTCCCGATGCGCCAGTGTTATCAACGCGGTATTCAACTTCCGTACTGCCCCCGGCTTGCGCGCGCGGGGCGACGGGCGTGCTTACCTTGAGCGCGTATTGCGAGGGCTCGAAGTAATCGCGGTAGTCTATCTTTCCGTACACGCTTGCGCAGGAGACGCTGCCGCACGAAGACGGCGAAGCAGTGGGTTTGGGTGCCGTGTTAATCACGTACCCGTTGCACGAGTATTCCGTGCAGCGCCTCACTACCGCGTGCAGAGTCTTGCTTGCCTGTTCGCACTTGGTTGCGTTGCACGACTGCACCGTGATTGGAATGTTGTAGCTGCCTTCAAGGCACGCGGGCGAAGAAATGCGCATTATCGTGCCGCTGCCCGCCACGCCGCCGCCCGCGAGGTACGGGGAGTCGAACGTGGCTTGAAGCAAGCCGGGCTCGGCGCTGAAGCGCACCGTCTGCCCCGTTCCGGTGGCCCACACGCCAACTGCGGCGTGCGTGCACGCGCTCATCTCCACGGAATCAGAGCCAAGCTGGAGTTCAAGCGCGCCTGCCAGCGGGAGGAGCGCGACTGCGAGAAAGAGTGCCGTCAGTTGCTTGAGCATTATTGAACCACCTGCACTATTTTTGAGCCTAGGACTGCTTAAATATCCTTGTGTTTGTAACTCCTAGTCAGTGAATACGTTTAAATATTGTTTCCAGGGATAATTATCATGTTGCCGCCCGCTGCGCGTGGGCGTGCCTCTGTTTGACGTGTTTCCAGATGAACCAGCCTACCGAACGCTTTTTTAATAACCGAAGCGTAGTGATTTCGGAAGGTAACATGCCTCATAATCCTGATGCAATCAATAGCTTGCGCCGTCTGGGCCTCAACCAGTACGAGGCGAAGTCTTATTTTGCGCTCTGCACGACTGGCAAGAGTACTGCCGGCGAGTTGGCCGAGCGCGCTGAAGTCGCCCGGCCGCGGGTGTACGACGTGCTGCGCGCCTTGCAGGAAAAAGGTTTCGTCGCAGTCAAGCAAGGTCGGCCCATCGAGTACGTAGCGCTGCCGCTCGAGGAGGCGGTGAAGACGATAAAGCGCCAGCGGCACGAGTCGCTCGCGCAGGAGTTGACGAAGATAGACGAGCTGGGAAGCCAGTTGGCTGGCAAGCTCTCGCTGGCACAGGCAGGCTCGAAGGCTTCTGTTGAAGAGGCCGTGTGGATGTTGAAAGGCCGCGAGGCAATATACTCGAAGCTCGGCGCGATGATTGAAGGGAGCCGCCGGCACGTGATGATTTCCGGAACGGCTAACGGCGTGGCGCGTCATTTCAGCGAGCACGGGAAGCTCTTGGAGAAGGCGAAGTCGCGCGGCGTGAAAGTGCATTTGGTTTCGCAGCTCGACCGGCAGAAGGCCGCCGAGTTTTCGCGCATAGCTAAGGTTTACAACCAGAGCTTGCCGACGAGGATGGTTCTCGCCGACGACCAGGCGCTGCTTTTCCTCACGCCTTCAGGCACCGAGCCTACCGAGGAAGTGGGCGTGTGGCTCAACGCGCCGCACGTGGCCGAAACGCTGCGGCAGGCAGTGCGCGAGTGAGTTGCGCGCGCGTCACTTTCCGCTCACGGCGTAGCGTATCTTTACCAGCAGGCCAGCGTCCGCGCCCAGTTTGCTAAGCGGATGGCATTCTACCTTGACGCCTGCTTTCAGCATACCTGGTTTTTCGCCAATTCTTGCAAGGTGTTTCAACAGGCGTTCTTGCTTGTGCGGTTCTAGCAGCCCCAATAATAGCGCCGGGATTTCCACAGTATGTTCCCGGAGACTGTTCAGAGGCCTGAAAAGCGTGGCCACGTCAACATCCGTGCAAGGCTGTGCGATTTGCACGTGAATTTTAGCTTCAGGCACGCCTTCAGGCAAGGGTTTCTTGCGGGCGCGCAGCCGCTCGAGCGTCTTGAGCAACTCGCCCCTTATGGCCGCGTGCGCAAGCCGCAACGCCGCGTGGTGTGGCTCCGAACCGCGTAACTCAAGCCGTGGTAATGGCAATAGTTTCACCTTTCCGTCTGCAGCAGAAACTCCATTCCCAGCCGCACTCCCACTCCCGTAGCTCCCAACGCAATATATGCCTTGGGCTTGACGTTCTGCGCCGTCGCCGCAATGTCCACGTGGCACCACTTGCACTTGCCGACAAACAGCTTGAGGAAACTCGCGCCGGCAATCGTACCCGCGCTGCCGGGCTCGCCGATGTTCTTCACATCCGCAAAATCGCTTTTAACCTTCTCGTCGTACTCCGGCCAGTTGGGGAAAGGCCACACGCGCTCGCCGCTCGCCTCGCCAGCCTTGCGCACGCGCTCGCAAAGCGCGTCGTCATTATACATCAATCCGCTTGCCACGTCGCCAAGCGCCACTGCGCACGCGCCAGTCAACGTCGCAAAGTCAATGATGCTATCCACACCCTGCCTCTCGGCAAAAGCAAGCGC
Source organism: Microcaldota archaeon (assembly GCA_038046065.1). GTDB lineage: Archaea > Micrarchaeota > Micrarchaeia > Norongarragalinales > UBA97 > JBBSWX01. The sequence continues at coordinate 11,931 of JBBSWX010000011.1, forward strand.
GTCCGCCATCATCACGCGGCCTTCGGCATCCGTGTTCAACACCTCAATAGTCTTGCCGTTCATCGCGCGCACGATGTCACCCGGCTTGTACGCACGGCATCCAGGCATGTTCTCCGCAGCCGCAAACACGCCCACCACGCGCTGAGAGAGCTTCAACTCTTTCACCGCCTTCATTATTCCGATTACCGCGCACGCGCCGCTCTTGTCAAACTTCATCTTATCCATGTCTTGCGAAGGCTTGATGGAAATGCCGCCAGAATCGAAAGTGATACCCTTGCCCACGAACGCCACTCCACCCTTGCCTCCGCCCCACTCCATAAGCACCAAGCGCGGTTCGTTAGCGCTGCCACTCCCCACCGCCAGCAAGGCGCGCGCGCCCAGGCGCTCCAACGCCTTCTTGCCGAACACTGTGACCTTGAGACCCCTGCCTTGCAGCGAGAGCGCTGACTTCGCCAAGAACTCTGGCGTCGCCACGTTCGCCGGCTCGTTGTCCAACTCTCGCGCGAAATTCGCGGCCTCGCCCAACACCCTGCCCAACTCTGCGCCTTCTCCAGCATCGCGCCGCGAGGCGGGCGCGCAAACAACGAGTTCTTCGAGCGCGAACTTGGGCGCGCCCGGCTCTTTGCTTTTGTACTTGTCGAACGCGTAGCTTGCAGCCAACGCGGCTTCCACCGCAGCCCGCGCCGCCTGCTTGGCATCACCGGGAGGAAGTTCCATCGCCAAACTCTTCAAGCCTTGCGACTGGCACGCCGCCGCCATGGCGCCGCACGCCCGCCTCACCGCGTGCGCGCTCAAGTCTTTCTTCTCGCCAAGCCCCGTGATGAACACTTTCTCGAGCGGGGGCTTTGCGTCCAACGAGAGCAACTCGCCCGCCTTGCCTGCGAACGCCTTGCGCTTGAAGGCGCGCGATGCAGCGCCGCCGGTAACCACGTCGAACGAACGCACTTTCGCCCCGTCGCCCGCGAAGGCGAAAGCAGCAACCGCCTGGGTCTTGGCATCAAGGAGCTGGAAAGGAGAAACGCTTGTTTTCAATCTATACCACCGCGTAGCATGACTGCCGCAAGGTAGATAAAAAGTTGGTTTTCGCGCCGGGAGTTGGCACTAGCACATTATAACCGCATGCGGGGGTTTACTCCGCCTTCTCTTCCGAAGGCTCCTTCACCGCGCCGGCCTCGCCTTCCGGCTGTTCCCCGGCCTTGTCGGTGTCAAAGTCTTCCTTCAGCTCGGTCTTCCAGATTTCCACGCGCCGTATGGGCACGATCTTCTCAAGCCGTTCGTGTATCTGCGCGTTCGCCTTGTTGAAAAGCACGTCTTGGATGAACTTGCTGAACTCCTCGCTTTCCGCCTTCTTCCTAAGGCTGGCCGTGAGGGCGTTGCGCAACGTCGTCTTCTGCGTTTCGCTGCAACCGTTTTGCGTGACTGCCAGCGCCTTCACGCGGAACTCGACGCCGTCGCTGCTGCGCGTGAGGAACACGATGTCCACCACGTCGCGGTGGCGCCGCACTAACGTGCGCAGGTACTCTCGCGCCACCATGTGGCCGATGTACTTCGCCAGTGCCTTTCGCCCGTTTATCTCGGTGATGCGCAGCCTCACGGTCGTGTACATATGGCTCAAATCGTGCGTTATCTCCTTGAGCGGTATCGAGATTATGCGGTTGACGAGGCTCTCGTCGCTGTCGGCAGGCACTTCACCAACCTCGATGTTGTTGAGGAAGTTGGGTGCGACTACCGTGTACCACTTCTTGGACTTCCACGAGTCAACGACTTTTTTGGTTACGGTTGGTGCGGGCATAAAATCACTTTACCAGCAGTTCAGCCTTCTCGGGTTCGTACTTCCAGTCCTTCGGCAGTTTCTTGCCGCGGTAGTACTTAACGAGACGCTTGATCTTGCTTTCAACGTGTATGAGCTTTGACTTGTTGGAAATGTCGCGGTTGTTCGTCTTGAGGTGCCCGCGCATCCCAATTGCCTTGCGAATGAGGTTCAATAGGTCGCTCGGGTATTCGCCCAACGCCTTCTCTTGCGCCAGCACTTGCGTGACCGTCTTGCCGCACAAGCTGCGGACGCTCGGAATGCCGTGCTTGTCGCGCAGTATCCTCCCGATGTCTTCAGGTTGCATGCCTTCCTTCGCGAGTTTCAATATCAGTTCTACGCACTCTTCGGCCGACACGTCGAGCCACGGCGGCGGGTTTTTCGATGCTGGCTTCTCGCTACCGCTCCGACCGTGTTTTCTGGAGTGCATTTTTGCCATTTGTCATCAGACCTTCACTACGACTTTAAGCTCCTCGCCAGCAGCAAAGCTGACGGCCTTCGCCCTGCCCACGTTTTCCAACTCTTCCTTGAAAAGCCCCGCATCAGCCAAGGTGGCTTGCGGCAGGCACACTTCAACGGAAGAAACTTCCTCGTTCAACGCAAGGCCTTTCGAAGCTTTGAACTTGCGTACTTCCGAAAGAATTGAGTGCAAGACTACGCCAGTATTTTCCTGCGAATCATTTATATACTCTTCCTCGAGCGTCGGCCATGCAGCAGTGTGCACGCTACCCGGCGCCTCGCCCAGCAATACCCCGAACTGCGAGTAAAGCTCTTCAGCAGTGAAGGGCGCGAACGGCGCCATCAGCTTTATGCACGCCAATAGGGCGCGCCTTAAGCACTCGCGGCAGGCAGCCTTGCTTGCCTCGTCGTCGCCGTAAATCCTGTACTTAACGTCCTCAAGGTAATAATCGCAGAACTCGTGCCAAAAGAATGCCTCGACGGTGGTGATGGCCGAGTAGTAATCGTATCCGTTCATCGCCTGGCCGCACGCCTTCACCATGCGATTAAGCCTGCTGAGCAGCCACTTGTCAACCGCACGGAATTCCGGCGCGGCCGCGGGGGCGCCGCCCTCCAACGCTTTTTCGACGAGCTTAGATGCGTTCCACATCTTGTTGAGGAACGCCTTGCTGTGCTCGACGTCCTTGTAAGAAAACGGCCGGTCGCGCGCGAACGCGCCGCTCAACGCGGCCCACATGCGCAGCGCGTCGGCAGGGTACTTCACCAGCAGCTCGTCGGGATCCTCGTAATTGCCCACGCTCTTTGACATCTTCTTGCCGTCAGTGCCGAGCACGCTGCCGTTTATCAAAAGTTCCTTGAAAGGCGGCACGCCCGTCAACTCGAGGCAACGGGCAATCGTGTAGAACGCCCACGTGCGGATTATCTCGAGGCCTTGCGGCCGCAACGACGCGGGGTACACCCTTGCAAGCAAATCTTTCTTACCTTCATCCGGCCACCCGCCTATCACGAGGGGCGTGATGCTCGAGTCCACCCACACGTCGCACGTGGCACTCTCTCCCGCGAGGGTTCCGCCGCACTCACACTTGCCCTCGCGCAGCTGCAGCGCGGGATCAACTGGCAGGCTGCCCTTCTCGGCGGCCGTCGTCTTGCCGCAATCCTTGCAGTAGTAGAACGGCAATGGCGTGCCGTAAATCCTCTGGCGCGAAATCACCCAGTCGTACTCCACGAACTCGGCCCAGTCGACGAGGTACTGAATCGCAAAATCGGGAATCCAACGCATCTTCTTGCCCGCGCTGATTATCTTTTCCTCCAGGCCGGCAAGCTTGATGAACCACTGCATGCTGCCCAAGAATTCCACGGGCTTGCCGCAGCGGTCGTGCGTCTTCACGCTTTGCTGCAGCTTCTCTTGCCTTTCCAACAACCCTGCCGCCTGCAGATCTTCAATGATTTTCTCGCGCGCCTTGGCAACGTGAATGCCGTCGTAAGAACCGGCGTTGCACAGCGTGCCGTTCTCTGCCATCGCCTCTATCGCCGCAAGCTTGTGGCGGTACGTCCACGCGACGTCAGTCTTGTCGCCGAAGGTGCATACCATCACCGCGCCGGTGCCGAACTCCTTATCCACATCCGCATCAGCAATCACCTTCACGCTGCGGTTGAACAACGGCACTGAAACGCTCTTGCCCACCCACTGGGAATGCCGTTCGTCCTGCGGGTGCACGAGCACGGCGACGCACGCGTGCAGCAGCTCCGGTCGCGTGGTTGCAATCAACAAACACCCGCTTTCAGCTGGGAACTTTATGTAGTTCAGCGCGGTTTCCCTCGTTACTTCATCCGTCTCGGCCTTGGCTATCGCGCTGCGGCAGTACGTACAGAATTGCACGGGGTGTTTCGCGCGGTACACTTTTCCTTTCTCGAACATTTCGACGAGCGAGTGCTGCACGCGGCGGTGGTAATCTTGCGAGTTCGTGCGGTACTCCAACTTCCAGTCGGGCGAGAATCCCAGGCGCGCCATCTGGCTTTTCATCGCCGTGATGTTCGCGTCGGTGAACTCAATGCATTTTTGCTTGAACTCTTCGCGCGAGAGCTTGTCCTTGCCGTACTTCTTCTCCACCTTTAGCTCGGTGGGGAAGCCTTGGCAATCCCAGCCTTGCGGGAAGAAAACGTTATAGCCTTGCATGCGCTTGAAGCGCGCCGCGAAATCAAAGTAGCTGTAACTTAACACGTGGCCCATGTGCAGCGCGCCGCTCGTGAAGGGCGGTGGCGAGTCGATGCTGTACACGGGGCGTTTGGCGTCGCTCTCGTCAAACTCGTACGTCCCGCGCGCCTCCCACTCGCCAGCCCAACGGGCTTCGACGGCCTTGAAGTCAAGTTTCCCCAACATTGCAATCACTCGTAAAACAGTTTGTACTTACGGGTTCTGACAGACTCAATCGTTCTTTCCATTAAGTCTCTGAACTTCGCCAGGTCGTGTCTTACGGCTGCGGCAACGCCCGTAGTGCGCCTGAATGGTTCTAGTTCAATTGGGCGCGTTTCTTCCGACATTCTTTTCAACTCTGCGATTAGTGCTTGGTGCAGGCGCTTGCCGCGCTCGCTTTCGCCAAGAGCTTTTGCAGCTTCGATTTGTGCTCGCATCTCGCGCTCTGGAACGATATATAGCATCCTACCTAGGAACGCGTGCACAACCTTCAGCTCCCGCGGCGTTGCCTTCATCGTTTCGCGCAAGTGCCGCTTGACGTGCTGCACCGTGAAAAAGTTTGCGAGGTCGTAATCAGTATATTGTGCGTTCGCAGGCATGCCATCGAGAACTTTGAGCATGACGTTTGCGTCGAGCTGGTGGCTCGTCAGTTTCAAGTCTTGTCGAATCTTCCGCCAGTCGCGCGCGACGAGCTTTTCGGCGGCTTCCATTCGCATTTTTCTCACGCCTTGGTGGTCCACTTGAGCTTGGAGGGCTTGCGGCCCATCTCGCTGTTGCGGGTGCACTTGTGGCTGCAGTAATGCTTCGGCATGCCGTCCTTCTTGAACAGCGTGAGGCCAGTGCCTTGCGGGAATTGCGCGTTGCAGAACGAGCAGATAACCATTTTCTACACACCTTTTCTCCCTAAACGCTCTTCTTGCTGCGTATGGGCTTTGCTTCACGCTCGGTTTCCAGCAGCACGAGGTAATCGCCCTTGCGAACTGGGCCTTTAATGTTGCGGCGTATCACCCTACCGCGGTCCTTGCCGTCTATAATTCGGCACATGGCCTGGTGCACTTCGCCAAACACTCCCGTCTGGCCGATTATCTCGACGACCTCGGCGCGGAAGCCGTACGCCACGGCAGAGCCGGGCGCCACTTTCTCTGCCTTCTCCTTGCCTTGCTGGGGCTCGGGCTCTTTCTTCGCAATTATTTTTTTCTTGCCGCCCATTCAAACACCATTTTACGCTTTAGGCGCTTCCGCTGCTTCCTTGCCTTCCACTTCCTTCTTTTCAACGGTTTCCTTCTTCTTGGCAGCGGGAGCCTTCTTCGGCTTGGCCGCCTTCTCCGGCTTTTCCGCCTCTGCCTTCTCCACCTTCTTCACGGCGGGCGTTGCCGACGGCTGGAGTTCGCGAATCTTCACGAGCAAGTCGCGCAACGCGTTCTCATCGCTGCCGGCCTTCGTCACGGCCACTGCCGCCGTGCCTACCGAAAGGCCCGCGGCCTTGCCCAACGCCACCTTCTCGGCGACGTACGTGTAAGGCACGTTCTTCTCGCCGCACAGTATCGGAATGTGCATTACTATCTCTTCAGGCTCAACATCCTCGGCAATGACGACTATCTTCGCCTCGCCGCGCTCTATAGCCTTCGTAGCTTCGTTCGTTCCCTTCCTCACGCCGCCAGCGCCTTTCGCCGCCTCGACGACTTCGAGAGTCTTGTCCTTAATGGGGCCGGGAACTTCAAACTTCACGTAACTCTTAGCCATTTGCTCACCTGCTTATACAGTTTCACAGCTTTCTTCCGCCCTCACGCGTCAATCAGGCGCCAACGGAAAACAAGCCTTTTCCTACCATACTTTTACGCCAACCGCAAGCTTAAAAACGTTGGTTGTTTCACTCGTTCGTGTCCACCCTCCGAAAAATGCCGGCCCCCCGGAAGACTGCGGTGCAGCGAGTCCAGGAATGGCCTTCGATAGCCGGCAAGGAAATGGTGTGGCTGCGGAGAAAGCCCGGGCAACTGAGAGCGGCGGGAACAAACCGCAGCAGTGATTATACCGACGCGCGGCATCCTCGGCTTTTTGACCGTTCAGTCATTCACACGCACATTTCCAGCCTCGGCGGCGCGGACGTTGCGTTGAGCCCGAGCGATATGAAATACCTTGCCGTTTGCGTGTTAAAATCCCGCGTGAGATCTATGCACATTCTGGTGGTTGGCGATGGCGGTAAAGTGACCGGCCGCGTTACCTACCGCGTGACGCCTGTTTTTCTCAAGCAAGCGCCCGCAATAAGGCGCGCCAGGCTGGAGGCCGATGGCCGCGCGTCGAAAGAGTTCGTCGAAAGCATATCCGTCCCCGGAATCTTGCGCATTAGGTACCGTCCAACGCCCGGCTATGCGCTTGATTTGGCAAGCGGTTGTTTTAAGCCCAAGCAAGCTTAGCCTTCAAAAGCTCGCGTTCGCCGGCTTGTTGACGTGCCTGCAAGCCGCGAAAAGCTTTTGCAGCCTTTCTTTCGGAAAGAGCTCTTTGAGCGCTTGAACGCCTTGTTTTTCTGACAAGCTTTCAGGCGGCCTTACCAGCAGAACCCTGCCAGCAATTCCCCCAACGTGCAACGGGTTGAAGCGCGCGTTGATTCCCCGCCGTTTGAATTCGCTAACGATTTTTTTAACCAGTTTGGGAGTCCCGTTTTCAGCGTAACCGCCCGTCAAGTCCACTTCAACATCGTTACCGAGGGTTCGCACAATCCTTTCAACAGCCTCGTCGGCAAAATACGCAGGTTTCCTCACTAGCTTAGGCATTTCGCGTATGCTCCACAACACGTCGCCAATATTCATTCCGGCGTACACGTTTCTTAATCTCGCGAATTCCATGGCAGTCCTGCGCTGCACCAATCCCACGTCCGAGTGTTCGACGATATGCCTGCGTTTTCTTGCGTTGTTGCAGGCAAGTGCATTACGTGCGCCAGCACGAGCATTTCGTTTCTTGGCGAGTGGGCAATTACCGCCACGCAGTTACCCAGCCTGGCGACAAACGCGTCCCCACGTTCCAGGCTCGCGAGCCTCGGTTCAAACTTTTCGGTCGCGGCATTGTACTTGTAAACGCCGGTCTTTCTGCCCATTTTGCGCAATGCCAGCATACCACCCACGTGAAAGTGAATAAGCCGCTTCGGCAGTTGTTCCTTCACAAAACAGCACTTAACGCCTCGAAGCTAATAAAACGCGCGCCAGTTGCTCTTGCGATGAACCCAATTCCACTAACGCTTGAAGGCGCGCCTCGCACTTGCAAAGGTTCTGCGCGCTTGCAGCACGGCTCGCTGCAAGGCGGGCTTGCGCACTGACGACCGTCTCATTCCCCGCTTCATTCCCGCAATCCAATCATCAATAGGCACGGTCGTGGCGATAGGCAAGCCTGCCTTCGTAAGCTGGCCTTGGCGAGGTTTACCGGGCGTCTTGCTGCTGCCAATTGTTTTTATGCCTTGTTTCTTCAACGCAACGGCGCACGCGTGCTCTACGTAATACCCTAACCCCGAGCCGCGAAAATCTTTCTTCAAGTTATTCTTAGGGTAGACCGAAGAGGTCGTCGCGTGACTGCCGTCAATCACGTATCGAATATATCCAAGTTGCCCTTTGTGTAAGTGAAGTTCACGCCCTGCAAGCTTGTTTCCGCGCAGCGCGTTGGCGATGTGGGGAGGCGCGCGCTTGAGCCACACCGTTTCATGCTTCGCAAGTTCCTGCGCTTGAAATTTGCGTTCAAGCTCGGCCTTCGTCCCAAAGTAAGCCCAAAAGTCGGCGTCTCCATATCTTATTACCGCGATGTGAGTCATTTCAATTCCTTGCGCTTCATTGCAGCGGCGCGCTTAACCCTCTCGGCAAGTGTTTTCTTGCGCCACGCGTGCGCCATTCCCCGCCGCATTCCCGCCAGCCACTCGGCGATAGGCCTAGAGCTCGCAACTGGAAGCCCCACCCTCGAAAGCTGCGCGCCCCGCGGCGAGTCTGGAAATATGGTCGTGCGGACGCGCTCTACGTCCATAGCCTTCAAATGACTCACGCAAGCGTGCTCAAGCAAGTAACCCAAACCGCGAGCTTCGCGCACGCTACCGTACCTGTCAAAAATTTCTTTAGGGTAATAGCCAACCGACTGCGCAACCTTTTGGCCGGCGTTTTCAAACAAGTTGTATTTGATTGTCCCCACGTGCAAAACCGAAACGCTTTGCGTACTGTGCTTTTCTTCAATCGCATTGCGAATGTGCGCGGGAGGCGTCACAACTCCCACGCGCTTGCCTGCAGCGTAATGCTCCGGGATTTCCGCGCAAGGCCGGATGTACTTGAAGGTGTACTCTGCCCGTCGTGTACCGTCGTGATAATATATGGCTATGCTGCCCCGCGGTCGCACGGTTATCTTCCGCATCTGTTTCAGTGCGGCTAGTCCTCCTGCCAAAGGCTTCAACTCGCCCTCACGAAAACCATTCCCTTCTTCTCATCCAGTTTGCAGAAGCCCACTCGCTCGAACTGCACCACCGCGCCTTCCGTTAGCTTGAGGCACGACGATTCGCACACGCCCTCGCAACGCTCGAGAGAATCTTCGTTAAACTCCTCATCCTTGCCCAGCAAGTCGTGCGGCTTCAGCACAACCGCCTTCGCGAACGCCCCTTCCTGCGCAGGAACCCACTGCACCACCG
>JBBSWX010000011.1:21144-57735 GCA_038046065.1 Microcaldota archaeon
GCAACCGGGTCGAGCGCCTTGCGGTTGAGCGAGAGGAGCGCCTCCCAATCCGGCCGGCTTTCAACCTTGCTCAAACCGAAGGAAAGCACGAACTCGCGAATCACTTGCGGCAGTATCCCGCGCCGCCGCAATCCCGCTATCGTGGGCAGGCGCACGTCATCCCAACCCGACACGCGGCCGGTTTCGATGAGCGGCTTGACGAGTCTCTTGCTTAACGCCGTGCCTTTCAACGCCAAGCGCGAAAAGCCGTAAACAACGGGCTTGCGCATTCCCAAACATTCCAACAACGCCGCGTAAAGTTCGTCCCGCAATTCGTACTCCTTGCTGCGCAGCGCGTGAGTCACGCCAGTAACCGAATCTGCCACGGCGGCCTCGAAATCGTAAGTGGGCCACGCCTTGAACTTCGTGCCTTGCCGCCAGTGAGCCGCGTCCAACACCCTGAAGAGCGTCGGGTCGCGCATTGCCGTGTTCGCGCTCTTCAAATCCCCCTTGAACCGTATTATCGCACCGCCCTTAGCAGTGCGGCCTTCGCGCATCGCGCCCCACACGCCAAGGTTTTCCTTCGCGCTGCGGCTGCGGCAGTTGCAGGCAACGCCCTTCTCGCGCGAGAGTTTTACCGCCTCCTCGCCGCACGAGCACGCGTACGCCCCTCCTGCTGCAAGAAGTTGTTCGCAACGGTTGTAAAACTCTGGCATCAAGTCCGACGCGTACACTACCTCGCCGTCAAACTCTATTCCCAGCCATTTCAAATCATAAAGTATTGCATTCGCGAACTCTTCCCTCTCCGCCTCGGGGTTCGTGTCGTCAAAACGCAAGATGCACGTTCCCCCCCAATCGTTAGCGAGCTGCCGGTTGAGCCACGCGGCCTTCGCATGCCCAATGTGAGGATAGCCGTTCGGCTCTGGAGGAAAGCGCGTCACCACCTTCCCTTCCTCGCACCCCTGCAGCGAGAGTTTTCTCTCCCCCTCGGCGGGCTTCTCGACAAAAGAATATTCTTTCACTTGCGCAAGCATCTCGCCGCGCGAGAGCTTGTTCACCGCGGCAACTTGCTCGCCAACCCCCTTCATCGTCGCGCGTATATCCCCCTTGGCTGAAGGCACTTCCGCAATCACCTTGCCCGCAACCGCCCCGGCGCTAGCCTTGCCGAACTCGATGGCATTCGCCAAGGCGTGCTTGCGAGCGGCTTCAACAATTTGAGCATCCATTACCTTCGCCTGCAGACTCTTTTTCAGCAACCATCTTCTCGAGCTCTTCAACCGCGCCTTTCGTTGTAGCCATTGCCCGGAAGTACTTAAAAGACGGGTCGAGCTTTTCTAATATTCCTGCCATCATTTCGGTAGCGCCGCCCGTGCCCGTTATTGTGACGAGCGGAACGACTTCACCCACCGCGATTGTCGCTTCGTTCAGCGTGCCTATCTTGCCGCCAATCATCACGACTGCATCCGCGCTGCGAACCAGCGTGACGTTCCGGCCTTTGTAGCCCGCGCCGGTCTTCACCATCACTGCAACGCCCGTGCTGTCAATAGCATAACCTTTCTCGTGCCGCTTGCCTTCCGGGCTTATTCCAACCACGAGGCCGCCTCGCTTGCGCGCCTCGGCAGAGGCAATTGCGCCCACGCCGGGAGCCGCGCCCGTAAGCGGCGCGTGCCCAGCAGCAGCGATTTTCGCGCCGATCTCTCCCGCCGCCTTTTCCGCCTGCGGCGAAATATTCCTGTGCCCGCCGATAACTGCAATCTGAAGTTTCATTTCTCACACCCTCGCGAAACCATTGAAATGAATCTCGTCATCCTTGAACACTTCCACCACGTGGCACTTCACCCTCCAGCCAATAATTGCGTTGGCCTTCCTTCAAGAAAACGAATTCAACCCCCGCCGCGAGGCCGGGGGGAATGCACGCCTCCTGCTTGCGCCTTCCCGCGTTGAACTCGGCAATGTTGCGTAACGCCAAGTCGGGGTTGAACTCAACTTGGATGCCCATCAAAATCACTCGACGAGGCGCGCCTTGCGCAGTTCCGCGAGGCTGCGGCTTCCAGTGCAAAGCATCGCAATCTTCAACTGTTCCTTCCACGCACGGATTTCCGCGCGCACGCCCTCCCCTCCGCCGTTGCGTTGCGCCTTGATGAACGGCGCCGCGGCGCCTGCCAGCGTGGCGCCCAAGCGAATGGCCTTCGCCGCGTCAAGCCCGCTCCTCACGCCGCCACTCGCGACAACCGGAATTTTGATTGCCTTCGAAACTTCCTTCACCGCTGTTGCGGTAGGTATCCCCCAATCCCAAAACACGTCCGCCTCGCGCTTGCCGCCGCGCGCGAGTTCAACCGCAACCCAACTCGTGCCGCCCGCACCAGCAACGTCTATCGCCGCAACGCCCGCAGACTCGAGCTTCTTCGCAACCGCCGCGCTCACGCCGTTGCCCACTTCCTTCGCGATGACTGGCCTACCGCACTCCTTCACCGTGCGCCTCACCGCGTCCAAAACTCCCTTCCACGCCAAATCGCCGCCTTGCTGCGCAGCCTCGTGGCAAGGGTTCAAATGCACCGCCAGCGCGTCGGCCTTCAACGCGTCAAGCGCGCCCCGCAGCTTAGCCAACTCCATTTTCTTCAACTGCGCGCCCCCAATGTTGCCGATGAGAAATACTTTTGGCGCTTTCTGCCGCACGTCGAACGTCCTCGCCAACGCTGGGTTTTCTACCATGGCTCGCATGCTCCCCAAGCCGAAAGCCACGCCTTCCGCCTGGCACGCTGCCGCCAAGTCGTTGTTAATGCGCTCTGCCTCAGGATAGCCGCCGGTCATTCCCGTGACGATGAACGGCGCGTCGAACTTCCTGCCCAAGAACGTTGTGGTAGTGTCAATGTCTTTCCAGTCTAGCTCTGGAAGGCAGCAGTGTTCGAACTCCACCTTTTCGAAGCCGGTGGTCTTGCGTTCGGCCTCCACGCCGCCAGTTAAAACTGCTTCAACGTGCTCTTTCTTGCGCGATTGAATAGCTTCAGCCATGAATAGTTTTATCCGCGCGTTGCTTTAAAACCCGCGCGGCTCGCCTATTCAGCGCGCACGCCTTCGTTGCTCGCGCCCACGCCCAGCACCCGCAGCTTCTTCGCAGGGTACTTGCGCCAAAACGCCTCCAGCCGCAGCTTGTCCTCCCGCGAGCGGCACAACGCCGCTATCGCATCGCCGCCGCCAGCGCCGGGAAGCTTGCAGCAAAACGCGCCGTGACGCTCGCTCTCCTCGATGAGTTTCGTACAATCGTCCGTCTCGATGGGCGCGCCGCTCTTCACACCTAACTCTTTCGTAATCGTCCTGCCTAGCGTGAAATGTTTCTTGAACTCATCGAGCTTGCCTTCGTCAAGCGCGCTTATCGCCGCCGCGTTCGCTTCGTTAAGGCGCGCCATCAACTGCGAGTACTCGCCGGGCGCAGCGGCCTTCCACGCGTTGACTTTCTTCACCATCGCGCTCGTGCTCGCGCTTTCGCCGTCGAAGCTCGCCATCGCCACGTGCAACTCCCGCGGCAGGGGCACGGGCGTTATGCTGCAATCCCAATTTGCGTTTATCGCCCCAACAATTTTTTCAGCCGAGCTTTCCAAAACGCCTTTCACGATGCCTGGCGAGTAGCGTACGTACTTGCAACCGCCAAAGCACGCCGCTGCAACGTCGAAACCGCTGCCCACCTTGCCTTGCACTAGCGAGTGCACCATCTGCGAAGTCTTGTGAACAAGCTCTCGCTCCGTCGCAACCTTCATTCCGTGCGCCTCGAACACCGCGCCCACTGCCGCCACGCTCACGGCCGCGCTGCTGCCCAAACCGCTCTTGCTCCCGCCGAAGCCGAACGCATCGTCGCTCTCCGTCTCCACGCGCACGCCGTCCACATTCACTCCCCGCGCCGACAGCACCGCGCACGAAACCTCGACGGCCTTGCGCACGAATTTTGCCGCTTCAACCTGCTTTGCGTCCGCGCCTTCAAACGAAATCTTGCCATCCTTAATTTTTCCGGCAAGAGCCACCCCGAACTGCGGGCAGCTCAACTCCACCCGGCCGCCCGCAAGCTTTTCCACCTTTGCAGTCACGCGCTTGTTTATGCCCGTAACATGACTTTCATTAGGCCGCTCTAGGACAGAGTACCCGCCAATCCACAATATCTTTCCCGGAGCTGAAACCGTCGCCATACTGCATTTCCCCCAATTTGCGTTGCCTTCCTCGCGCGTTACCGATTTGCCTCGCGAGTCATTTCACGACAATGCCCTTGCCTTCAACAAACGAGTGTTCCCGCACGCTTCCATCTGCGTTCAACAAGTGCCCTTTGTCAAGATACTTTGGCCCTTCTCCCACGCGGCAAACCATCACTTTGCGCACGCCTTCAACGCCTTCAAGCATCTTTCGCACCGCAGCCACGTCCTTCTCCAGCGTGTACACGTGCGCATTCGGCCCGGCGTCGAAAGTATACCCTGCCACGACCTTCCCAGCCGCCGCGTTCAACGCGTTCACGCCATGCATTATTTCCTTCGACCAGTCGTTCAAGTACGTTATCGGCGGCGTAGTATCAAGCATCACCGCGTGCATGTTGCTGCTCTCGCGCATCGTTAACTCGGCGAACGTGGGAAAGTCTTTTGCGAGCACCGCCTTCTTCATCGCGTCAATGGTTGCGGGCAAGTAATCCATTCTCGCTTTGTAAAGCGCGCTCGTCGCCACCGTTTGTTTCATTCCCGCGCGCGAAGAAACCTTCTTCTTACCGGCATCCACCACCACAATCACGTTCCGCAGTTCCGGCCAATGCGCCGCGGGCGCGATTTGCTCGGCGAACGAGTCGCTCCCGTCCGGCTTTTCCCCCTTCCGCCATTCCACGAACCCGCCAAGCACGCTGCGGCAAGCGCTGCCCGAACCCCGGCGCGCGAGCATCGACAACTCCCGGTCGCTCAGCGTCAAGCCCGCCGCCTTGCTCGCAGCGCAAGCCAACGCAGCCAACCCCGCCGCGCTCGACGCGAACCCTGCCGCAGTGGGGAAACAGTTGATGGAAACGATGCGCGCTTTGTCCGTAATCCCGGCCTTCTTGCGTACGAGGTCAAGCTGCACCACGCGCTCGGCCACCTCTTTTTCCTTCAAGTCCACTTTCGCGCCATTCAACCAAAATTCGTCTTCCTTAAACTTATTAGAAAACATCACGCTCGTGCGCGTCTTCAGCTGTCCGTCCATCGTGAAGCTCAAGCTGCCGTTCTGCGGCAAGACCAGCTTCTCGTCGCGCTTCCCCCAATACTTTACGACCGCAATGTTCGCAGTCGCCTCGCAAGTTGCAATCATTTTACGCCACCGTAATTCTTTTCGAGGTTAGGTAATTTATTCCCTTGGCTTCAAAGAAAGGCTATGGCGATTACCGCTTCCGCACCTAACAAGGTTCACTTGGCGGGCGAGCACAGCGTAGTGTACGGCGGGCTGGCGTTAATGGCGCCAGTCGAAGTCAACGGCAAGCGCAACCGCATCACGCTCGCCGAAGAAGGCGCGCCCATCGGTTGCGAAAAGCTGGTTTTCAAAGGCGACCTCGGCACCGCCATACTGCTGGCCGACGGCTCGCGCACCGGCGACGAGAAGTACTTCCCGATGTTCGAAGCGGCGTTGAAAGTTTTCGAAGCTGTGGGGTTCAAGCTTTCTCACAGCGGCAAGCGCCTCACGGCAACGCTCGAGTATTCAGGCGCGCCGAAAGGCACCGGCAATTCCGCGTCCATTCCCGCCGCGCTAGCAGCGGCGTTGTACGCCTACTTCGGCAAGAAACCTTCCAAGGCAGAGTTGTTCGCCGCGGCTTTTGTTGTTGACAACGCCTACCACGGTGGAAAAAGCAGCGGCGGCGACCCGCAAGCGGTGGTAAGCGACTGCCCCCAGTTGTTCAAGCGCATCTTCCACAACGGCAATGCAACTCCCAAGTACGAGGACGCGCCAATCGCGTTGCCGAAAGGCACGGCGCTTTTGTTGATAGACTCTTACCGCAGCGGCGAGAAGGCCAACACTGGCGCGCTTATCGCCGAGTTCGCCAAACGCCGCGGCATAACGAAAACGCCAGTCGAGTTAAGCGACGCAGAACGCGCCAAGATAATTGCGCCGTTCGACGTTATCGTCAAGAAAATACTTGTGGAGTGTCAGCTCGACGGCGACGCTAAGAAACTCGGAGCGCTCTTCGACGAGAACCATTCGCTGCTGCGCGACAGCGGCGTTTCCGCGCCCGATATGGCCGCGTGCATTACTATCGCCAAGCAGTCGGGCTGCCTTGGCGCGAAAGGCATAGGCGCGTGCGGCAACGGCGGCGCGGTAATTGCATTGTGCCACTCTGATAAATTGGCGGCTGTAGAAAGCGCCCTTTCCGCCAAAGGTTTCAAGGCATTCAAAATCAACTTTGCGACGCGCGGCGCAGGCGTGGATTAAGCGAAAACACCTTTATCGCAGAAGTTATAATCGTGGTTATAACCGAATTATAATCGTGTTAATAACTCCTGCCCGGCGCTAGCCGAACAAATAGGCTAGGAGCGTTCCTTGAACGGCGCGGCGAGCATCTTGCGCGAGAACTCCAGCGCGTCTTCAAGATGCGTGGGAATGTCGGCTTCAAATTCGCCAAGCCTTTTCGCGTACTCTAACCTGAATTCCCCTGCGTGCGTGCCTCGCGCGCCCGCCTTCTCGCCCAACCGCACTATGCCGAGCGCGCCTGCAACGTTGAGGAACGAGTCCGCGTCACGGCTCGCCCCTGCCGCCGAAATTTCTTTTTCAAGCTCGTCATTGAACTCTTTCACGAACGCGAGACCCTTGCGCGAGTCTGGATAGTATTTCTCGAGAAGCTTCCCCGCAGGCGTTTCGAAGAACTCCTCGAGCTTTTTCTCGCGCTTGCGGCAGTACTCCAACTTTTCATTATCGCCCGACTTTCCACCAGTGCATTCTCCCAAAAACACCGCGCGCGCCCACACGACTCCCGGGCGCGCTTGCGCAAGCTTGTCTGCAGCTTTGAGCGCCATTCCTGCCAGCGAGTAGGGTTCCTTGCATTCGCGCGAGTGGCCGACGCTAATGCCGAAAGAGTGCGTCGCAATTGCTGCGGCAACCGCATCAGCAATTTTCTGCGAGTATCCTTCCTTCGAAAGAATTTCGCGCGCGGCAACCGCACCGTGTTTTTCGTGCTCGTCCTGCCGTCCTTTCTCGCGCAGCTTTCCTTCCGAAGGACGTTCGTAATCGTGCAGCAACCCCGCGAGGAACGCCGTCAATTCCTCTTCCGTGCCGCCGTGCTCGCCGCGTACTATCTTCACCGCGGCCTTCGCAACTTCATTCACGTGGCTCCAGCCGTGAATCGCGCTGTGCCCCCCCGAGGCAACGCCCTCGTCGTAATGCCGGCGGATGCGCTTTACGAAATCTTCCTCAACAACCAGCTTGCCCATCATCACGCCTTCATCTTCTCGCGCGGATGGCGTTGCATCTCTTGAAAGATTTGCAGCGCCCTTGCCGCGTTTAACCTCAAATCACGGTCAAAGCCTAGTGGCGTGACCGGCAGAGTTTTAATTGAAAAATGAGGCCTTTCGACGGTATCCTCGCCTTTCGGCCGCCCCCAATCGGGACTGAGAACCCCTACGACGCGCGGTTTTTCACCCTTTTCGCCCGCGTGCAAAAGAAAAGCTTCGCTTTCAACTGGTTTTACGATAACATGGTTTGGCGTCAATTTAATAGTCGTAGTTTTCATTCCGTTTTGCCTTACCATTCACACCACCTTTTTTGCGCGCATCTCGTCCAAAATCTCTTTCGCCCGGTCAACGCGGACTTTTCGTTCGTCGGCCATTTGCGCGGCTACAATGTCAATCTCAGCCGCCTTGGCTCCGGCCATTATCGCGATGTTTTTAGCATGCAGCTTAAGATGCCCCCGCTGGATGCCTTCCGTCGCCAAGGCGCGCAGCGCCGCGAAGTTTTGCGCCAAGCCCACCGCCGCGATTATGCGCGCCAGCTCTTGCGCGCTCTTCACGCCCAAGATTTTTACGCTCGCCTGCGCAGTAGGGTGGGTTTTCGTCGCCCCGCCCACCAGCCCCACGGCCATCGGCAGTTCTATCTCCCCCACGAGGTCGCCGTCCGCGTTCTTCCGGTATTTCGTCAACGGCTTGTACTCACCGGTGATTGCAGCGTAAGAGTGCGCGCCTGCCTCGATGGCGCGCCAGTCGTTGCCGGTGGCGATAACTACCGCGTCGATGCCGTTCATGATGCCTTTGTTGTGCGTCGTCGCGCGGTAAGGGTCGGCCGCGGCGAAGGCGTAAGCGTCGAGAATCGCCTCAACCACTTGCTCGCCGGTGAATTGCCCCTTCAAGCTTTCCTCTAAAGCTTTGCGGCTCCACACGGCCTTCGCCCGCGCCTTGCGGTGGACTGCGAGGTTCGAGATGATGCGCAGCCTCACTTTCCCGCCGGAAAGCTTCTCCAAATCGGGCGCGAGCGTTTCGGCAAGCGTGTTCACCGCGTTCGCACCCATCGCGTCGCGGCAGTCAACGAGAAGGTGGACGACGAGCATATCGCCGCGAGTTGTTTTCAACACGCGCGCCTCGATGTCCCGCAGCCCCCCGCCGAACTTCACGAGAACGCACGGGTCTATCTCGTTCGCGTAATCTATCAAGCGTTTCTTGTCAGCTTCAATCTTTTTCTTTGCCGCCTCGCAGTCCTTGATTCCTATGAGCTGCACTTGGCCAATCATCACCGGCGCGTCCGCGCTTGTCGCGAAACCCCCGGTCGGTTGGCAGAGCTTGGCCGCGTAGCTCGCCGCGGCCACCACGCTCGGCTCTTCCACCGCGAACGGTATTAGCTTCTCCGCGCCGTCAATCACGAAGTTCGTCGCAATCCCCAACGGCAGGCAGTGCGTGCCAACGACGTTCTCAATCATCCTGTTCGCCAGTTCGAGCGGCAAGCCTCCTTCCTTCGCGATGCTCTGCCGCTCGCCGTCAGCCAGCGCCTTCTCGCGCGCAACGAGCTCGAGCCGCTCCGCAGGCGACTTCTTGTAGAAACCATCAAAACTGCTTGCCATCAAAACCACCTTACTATAGTGTAATGCCATTTATCCGGTAATGCCATATATCTCGTAATGCCACATCGCGCAATCGTCGTTGCAGTCTTTATTGCCCCTCGCTTTTTCTGCCCTTCGTTTCGCCTATTCATTTCTTCTCGAGCTTTTCCTCTAATAAGCTTCAGCCCCCCGAAACCGTTTTTCAGTCAATCGCCGAAACGAGCTTCGTTTGTTGGAAACGCTTTTATATGCCCGTCCGGCACAACACGTTCAGGCTGTTTCTCAAATGGAACTAAAAGCGGGAATAATCGGTTACGGCGCGGCCATCCCCCGGCTCCGCATCAAGACGCACGAGATTGCGAAAGTGTGGGGCAAGGATGGAGACCGCATTGCCGAAGGCTTGGGCGTGAAGGAAAAGGCCGTCGCCTCCATCGACGAGGACAGCGCGACTTTGGCGGTGGAAAGCAGCCGCATTGCACTCGCAACCAGCGGGATTGACGCGCAAGAAATCGGCGCGGTTTTCGTGGGTTCGGAAAGCAAGCCTTACGCAGTCAAGCCCACCGCTACCATCGTGGCCGACGCGCTGGGCGCTACGCCCGAGCTTACCGCCGCTGATTTGGAGTTCGCCTGCAAAGCCGGCACGGCCAGCGTGCAGGTGTGCATGGGAATGTGCATTTCTAAAATGATTCGCTACGGCGTCGCCGTCGGCACCGACACGGCGCAAGGCCGTCCGGCAGACGCGCTGGAATACACTGCAGGCAGCGGCGCTGCCGCGTTCATAATCAGCCGCGAAAGCGACAATGCAGAACCAATTGCAGTAATAGACGAAACTTACTCTTTCACTACCGACACGCCAGATTTTTGGCGCCGCCAGCACCAAGAGTTCCCTTCGCACGCAGGCCGCTTTACCGCCGCGCCCGCCTACTTCCGCCACGTGGTGAGCGCCTGCCAAGGACTCCTGAAAAAGACGGGCACGAAGCCTGAAGATTACGATTACGCGGTTTTCCACCAGCCGAACGGAAAGTTTCCCGTGCGCGCCGCCGCGATGCTCGGTTTCGACCGCAAGAAGATAGAGCAAGGCCTGCTCGCGCCCATCATCGGCAACACTTACTCTGCCGCCAGCATGATTGGCCTCGCGAGCGTGCTTGACGTGGCGAAGCCCGGCGACAAGATTCTCGTCGTCTCCTACGGCAGCGGCGCGGGCAGCGACGCGTTCGCCATCACTGCCACCGACGCCATCAAGCGCAAGGCACGCCACCCTTCCGAGACGGTGCGGCAGCTTGCCGAGAAAGACCGGCATTACATTAACTACGCCGAGTACGCCAAGCACCGGCGCAAGATAAAGAGCATGTGATTCTCTCATGAAAAGCGTTTCCATCATCGGCGCGGGCCTCACGAAGTTCGGCGAGCACTGGCAAGTGGGCTTGCGCGAGCTCATCGCCGAAGCTGCCGTGAAGGCCGTCGATGACGCGAAGATAGGCGGCGCTGACTTGCAAGCCATCTACGGCGGTTGCATGGCCTCCGGCCGCTTCATCGGCCAAGAGCACATAGGCGCGCTCATCGCCGACCAGCTTGGCATGAACCCCCTGCCGTCCACGCGCCTCGAAGCGGCGTGCGCAAGCGGCTCGGTCGCCTTCCGCGCGGGCTACTTTGCAGTCGCCAGCGGCATGTACGACGTCGTCGCAGTCGGCGGCGTGGAGAAGATGACTGAAATTTCTACTGAAGAAGCGGCCATCGCGCTCGGCGGCGCCGGCGACCAAGAGTGGGAGTTGTTCAACGGCGCCACGTTCCCGGCGCTATACGCGCTGATGGCCCGCCGCCACATGCAAGAGTACGGCACTACGGAAGAACAAATGGCCGCTTGCAGCGTGAAGAACCACGCGAATGCCGTGCACAACCCTTACGCACAGTTCCAAAAAGAAATCACGGTGCAAGACGTGATGGACTCCGGCTATATTTCCTCGCCCCTCAAACTTCTTGACTGCTCGCCCATCACCGACGGCGCTGCCGCCGTGATATTGTGTTCGACGGACAAGGCGCGCAAGTTCACGGACACGCCAATCGAAATTGTCGGCAGCGGCCAGGCGAGCGACACGCTTGCGCTCTCGGGCCGCAAGTCGCTCACCACGCTAGAAGCCACGCGCGTCGCAGCGCAACAGGCGTTCAAGCAGGCGCGCGCCACCCCGAAAGACGTTGATTTCGCGGAAGTGCACGATTGTTTCTCCATCGCCGAGATACTCGCCATCGAAGACCTCGGCTTTTTTGCGAAAGGCAAAGGCGGCAGCGCAACTGAAGAAGGTGAGACGGCATTGAACGCAAAGCTCTCCATAAACACTTCCGGAGGCCTCAAGGCGTGCGGCCACCCCGTCGGCGCTACGGGCGTCAAGCAGATTGTTGAAGCAGTGTGGCAGCTGCGCGGCCAAGCGGGCAAGCGGCAGGTTGACGGCGCCGAGCTAGGCCTCACTCACAACGTGGGCGGCAGCGGCGCTACCGCGCTCGTCCACTTGTTCAAGAGGGCCGACTAAGTGCTAGAGAACTGGACTGAAGGCAAGATTAACTGAAGTAAGAGGATTGACTGAAAATGCGCAAGTTCCTTTCAATGATTTGGCGCCGCATTCCCGAGCGCTACAACCTAATAGGCAGCAAGTGCGAGTCTTGCGGCGCCGAGTTCTTCCCGCAACGCAAGCTTTGCCATGCCTGTCGCAGGAAAGGCAAGCTCTCTACCGTGCCAATGCCGCGCGAAGGGAAAATCTATTCGTTCACTGAAGTGCACTCGGCGCCTTCGGGGTTCGAGCACGAGTCGCCGTACTTCCTCGCCCTCGTAGAGCTGTCGAACGGCGTGCGCCTGTTGACGCAGCTCGTCGACTCCCCCGCCGAGCGGGTGAAGGTGGGCGCGAAAGTCGCCGTGGTATTCCGCAAGATTTTCGAGGACGACGCTGAAGGCGCGATAGCCTACGGCTACAAGTTTAAAGTAGTTTGACGCACTCAACAAGTTTGGTATTGATGGCTGACGTTCTCGAAACATTGCGGCAAAAGTCCCTCCTCGTAGACGAGCAGCTAAAGCAACTACTCCCGCCCGCGGAAGGACAGGCGATTCCCGAAGTTCGCGAGCTCTACTCTTCGGCGTGGGATTACAACCTCCGCGGCGGCAAGCGCCTGCGCCCCGCATTATGCCTGCTTTCCTGCGAGGCTTTCGGCGGCAACCCTCAAGACGCGTTGAACACCGCCGCGGCGCTCGAACTCTTGCAAAACTTTCTCCTTATTCACGACGACATTGAAGACGCGAGTGACATGCGGCGCGGCAAGCCTTGTCTCAACAAGTTGCACGGCGACGCCTTCGCAATAAACTCCGGCGACTTCGTGCATGCGTGGATGTGGCGTTGCCTTCTCGCCAACAAGCCTGTGCTCGGGGCTACCAAGACTTTCGCGGTAATGCGCGAGTTCGTGCAACAGCTGGAAACAACTGCGGAAGGCCAGGCGATGGAAATTGCGTGGGTGCGCGACGGCAAGTGGGACGTTTCTGAAGAAGATTACTTCGAACTCGTCAAACGCAAGACTGCCAACTATACCATCACGCGGCCGTTGCGGCTGGGCGCGATAATCGCCGGCGCGACGAAACGCCAGGCGGACTCGCTCAACGCGGCTGGCGAGAAGCTGGGCATCGCCTTCCAAATACAGGACGATATCCTCAACCTCGCGCCGCCCGGCGAGGCGTACGGCAAGGAAACCGCCGGCGACTTGTACGAAGGCAAACGCACGTTGATACTCTCCCGCGCCTTGTCGAAGATGAAGGACGCCGAACGCGGGGAAGCGCTCGCGTCACTCTCCAAACCCCGCGCGCAAAAAACTCCGGAAGAAATGGCGCGCGTGCTGGAACTCGTCAAGAAGACGGGCGCGCTTGACTACTGCCGCAAGAAAGCCCGCCAACTCGCGTCGCAGGCGCGCGAACAGCTCTCGAAAAAGCTTTTCGGCCTGCCGGACTCGCAAGCCAAGTCGGACATTTTCGCGCTCGTTGACTTCATAGTCGAACGCGAGTACTAACCTCGCGAGTGCCAAGCGCTGCACGAGCATCAACACAATAACTCTACATTCACTTTTCTATAACGAGCTTTCCCCTTTCCTCCTTCCACTTCACGCGCAACCCTTCCAGGGCTGCCGCCAGCCTCTTTTCGTTACCGTCGTTGCACGCGGCAATCGCCTCGTCCAGCTGCACGCAGTTTTCCACCACCCAATCGCCTGCGGCCTTCCGCTCCGCAATTTGTTCTTCAAACGCCTTCCGCGCTACCGCGAGCTTCGCGATGGACGCGTACGCCTTTTCGAACTTCACTTCCGCAGCGCTCTTGCCTTGCGGCGCAGGCAGCGTTGCGGCCGTTTCGTAATACTCGTCGAGACACTCGCCAAAACTCTTGAAACTCTTTAACGCGCCTTGCACGCTCTGCAACTCTATGGGCGAGAACAACGCCCGCGCCTCTCCCGGAAAACAAATGCGCGGGCTGTACGCCTCGCCGCACAAAGACTTCAACGCCCCGGCCAAGGCGCGCCTTTCAGCAACGCCATCCAGCCCCGCGTCTTCAGCGATTCCCGCGCGGTGCAGCGCCTCGCGCGCGTAAAGGCTTGAAATGCCAAAGTTGCGCGTGATGATTTCAAGCGCATTACCCTCACCATCGAAATCTCCTTCCGCCGCTTCAAGCACGCTCTTCCTCCCGGCCGGCGGCGCGTATTTACTTCCTTTCGCCAAGCCCCTGCCGCTCGAGTCCCGCAACAACGGCCGCAGCACCGCCCCGTTTTCCTCCAGCAGGAATGCGTTTCCCTTCGCGAAACTCTCCAGTACGAGCGACAAGCCGTTCGCGAAAGAAAACTTGAGCACACGATCCAAACCCACCTGCTCAACATTTACGAGCCGCGCGTTGCCAAGCTTATCGCGCAAAAGCTTCGTGAAGCTACTCTGCGTTTCGGGCGCAGGGCGCACGAGGCACGTCAAGTGAATCCTCTTCCCCAACTCCACGCGCACGTTGCGCTCGCCGTCCTTGTTGAACTTCAAGCGGAAGCGCCCCGGCGCCTCGTCATAAACTTTGTTCAGAAAGCCGCCCTCGAGCTGCGCGAGCTCCCGCTGGCTGAAGAAGTAGTCAATCCCAGTCATCGCCTGTACCACGTTTGCATTAACACCCCGCAAGGTTTTATAGTTCGCTTTGGCGCGTCGTTCGCGCTGGCGCGCAAGCTAAGCGCTATCTTCATAACACTCCCTTCGCAACACCATGGCCTTCGCAGCCTTTACTGCGGCACGCGCAAGACGCGCAGCGGAATGGCGTCCTTCTCGAACTCCATGAACGCGACGCGCACGGCGCTAATCAGTTTCGACGGTATCTTCACGAGGGGAGGCGCGCCCATCGCCAGCTGCAGCGCCCGCGCGCCCACGATGCGCGCCCTTTCGTACTTGGACAGCTCGTCAAGACGTTGTTTCGCCATAAGAACCACCACTGACTCAAACTGCCGTCGATTTGAACTACCGTCGGCTCAAAATGCTGCTGGAAACTAAGCGTCGTCACAAGAATTAAGGCAGCCATTGCTTTAAATACGCTTGCCGGGGTGGATTGAGAGGCTCAACAGCGTCTCGTCAACCGCCGCGTAGTCGTGGCTCAAGATGCTTCGGCCGAACTCGTCGTAAAACCCGTCGATTATCTCGCGAAGCCTAGCCGGCCGCGGGACTATGAATTCCGGCTCGAACTCGGCATACCCCGCCGAGCGGTTGATGAAAACCGTTTCAGGCTGCTCAAGCGCGTATGCTGCGAGCTTGCCGTAATCCGTCATGTTCTTCAAGAAAAAGTTTGCCTTGAAGCACGAATAACCCAGTTTTTGGCAGTCTATCGACGGCCTGAAGCCCAGTATGACTTTCTTTTCCTTCAACCTCGCCATTGCGGCAAGCGCGCCAGCTGGCGAGACGCCTGCCGCTTCAGCCACGTCTACAAGGCGCGCACGTGCGTTGCTTGAAAGCGCCGCCAGCACCTGCGACTCCACTTGCGACAACGCAACCTTGTCCGCCTCGCCAGTGCGGTACACCTTGCGCTCGCTTACTTTCTGCGGCAATAAGAACGCGCTGCCCGCGTCCACCACTCCGAAGTAAGGCGAAAGGCTCTTCTCGCGAATGAACGGCTGGAAACGGTTTACGAACTCTTCCCAAAAAATTTCGAACTCCCGCGCGCCTTGGAACCAGAATGCGCCCCCGAAGTCCACCTTGCCGCTGTACCGCGCCACCCACCACGCGTTCGGGTGGCGCACGAAGAACGACTCGAGCTCCCTGCGCTTGCGCCGGCCTGCAGCCCGCCACGAGAGATATACGCGCACTCCGTACTCGGCCAAGGCGCGCGGGTCGACCACCGGTCGGTATCCTGCTATCACGCGCGCTTCTTCCAGCTTGCGCAGGCGGTTGCCCACGCTTGCCTTGTCCATCCGCAACGCCCGGCCGATGCTCGCGTTCGAACGCCGCGCGTCCTTATCCAACAGGAACAGCAGCTGGCGATCCTTCGAGTCAAGTTCATACATAATTTACTAAATTATCCCTTTTGCTTAAAATAGTTTACCAAACTCCGAGAAACTATATTCAAAGTGAATAATCCTCGTTACCTCATGGGTGGGGTTGGCATCGCAGGCAGGTTCGTGCGCAAGGACTCGCGCAGCATACTGCGGGCGGTGGACGCGTTCTGCAAGTACCACGAGCTGCTGCACGGCTTCGTCGCGCGCGGCGCGATTAAAAGCTCGCTAGACCGCGGGGCGTTCGTGCGGCCGCAAGACCTCTTGCCGGAAGACATCCTACAGCTGCTTGGCGGCGGCCGCAGTGAGTCTCACGCCTATGGCTCCGAATGCGGAGACTTGCAGTTGCGGGGTAAGATTGCCGAGCTTGAAAACATCCGGCACGCTGCGCGCTACTCGGCTGAAAACGTAGCAATTATGCCCGGCGCGTGGGCCGCGCTCGAGTTCGCGCTGCAAGAAGCAATGGCGCTGCGGAGCGGGAGGTGCGCGCGCGGCAACGTCGTAGTGGTGGGCCCCACGCTCTACCAGATGTTCCACTATCCCATCGCTTCGTTGGGCTTCCCTACAATAGCGTTGGACTGCGTGCGCGACTCCAAGCAAAGGGTGCCTCGCGGCGAAGAGTGCCTGCAAGCCATCCTTGGCGAGAACCCCCGCGCGGTGGTGTTAACCAATCCAAACAACCCCGACGGAAAGTATATTCCAACCAGCTTCCTGCGGCGCCTCGTGCGCGAGGCGGAACACGCCGGGTTTTTCGTGATACTTGACGAGCTGCAAAACTTTTTCGCAAAACGCCCTCTGCGCTACGGCTCGTGGATAAATTCGCCTAACGTCATCCGCGTGGACAGCGCGTCCAAGCGCTACGCGCTCGCTGAACACCGCGTCGGTTGGGTTATTGCCGACGAGTCCCTCATCGGCGACCGGACGCGCGGCATCACTGGCCGCATGAGCGGAATTATGGGCAACGCGCCGCGCGCTGCCAACACGGCGCTGCTTGAGATTCTTGATAGGGAAGTTTCTGCGGCGCGCGGCGGCCGGGACTTTCTGCGGGAAAAATGGCTGGAGCTTTCGCACAAGGAGGCGCTAGTCAACTCGCGGCTGCGGGAAATGACTGTAGAACCGATTGCGAGGGAGGGGTGCATCAACGCGGCCGTCGTAGTGCCTAACTTTCGCGGCGGTGACCTGAAGCTTGCAGTAGAGTTGATGCGCCGGGGCACGCTCAT
Source organism: Microcaldota archaeon (assembly GCA_038046065.1). Classification (GTDB taxonomy): domain Archaea; phylum Micrarchaeota; class Micrarchaeia; order Norongarragalinales; family UBA97; genus JBBSWX01. Next base: position 37,882 of record JBBSWX010000011.1, read on the forward strand.
CATGCCTTGCAGCGGTTACGGTTGCGCGCCTTCGCCGCCCACGCTGCGCGTCACGTTCGCCGAGCGTGACGAAAAGATAACGCACGCGATGGACTGCCTGGAGCGGGCGCTTAATGCGTCAACGCGTTAGAGCCGTCCAGAAACCGTTTTGCGCGCGCGTTGCCGCCTGAAAAGAATTCGTTCGCGCTGCAGTCGCAAGTTACGCTGCCGTTTTCCAGCAGGATTATCCGGTCTGCCAGCGCCTTTGCGGTAGCCATATCGTGGGTGGCGAGCATCAGCGTGTTGCCCCGCCGCTTTAGTTTGCGCAGCAGGCGCACTAGGCCTCCGCGCGCGTGCGGGTCGAGGTTTGAAGTAACCTCGTCGAGCAGTATTGTTTCCGGCGTTACCGCCAACGCCCTTGCTATTGCCGCGCGCTGCGACTGCCCTCCGGAAAGTTCGTGCGGGAAACTATCCGATTTATCCGCGAGGTTCACTAGGTTCAGCACACTCTTTGCGAGCGCCTCGGCATCACTGCGGCGCAAGCCTCTCGCGAAACGCGGGGCTTCAGCCACGTTCTCCAGCACGGTCTTGTGCGGCCACAAGTTGTAGTCCTGGAATACCATTGCCGGCCGGTCTTGCGTTGTAACTTCCCCCTCAAAAGCTTCCAAGCCCGCGATGCATCGCAACAGCGTGGTCTTGCCGCCGCCGCTGGGCCCGACTAACGCAACCAACTCGCTTTTACGCATCTTGATGGATACGCCTTTCAGGACTGGCTTGTCGAAGCTCTTGCGAATGTTTCTTGCTTCGAGCGTCACATGCCTTCACCATTCGGTCGCTGGCGCGAGAACAGCGCGCGGTATTCCAAGCGCCTCGAAAGCCACGAGAGAGGCAGTATCAGCGCCGCGTAGAACACGGCTATTGCCGAATACACCTCAAGCGGCCGGTAGGTAACTGCAATAAGGTTCGTGCCTGCGTGCAGCATCTCGTTCACCCCGATGGCTGAAGCGAGCGAAGCGTATTTTACCGCCGTTATGGACTCGTTTACGAGCGCGGGAAGCACTCGCCTGAAAGCCTGCGGCAGGACGATGCGCGTTTTGATGTGAAACTCGCCCAAACCGAGGGTTCTCGCCGCGTCGGAATGCCCGCGCGGCACGCTTTCAATGCCAGCCCTAAACGATTCGGATACGAACGCGGCCTGCTGCAGCGAAAAGAACAGTACTGCCGTCTCGAAAGCCGGAATGTTCAAGTTAAGCAGCAGGGGCAGGCAGTAGTACGCCCAAACCAGCAGGACGAGTGTGGGCACTGCCCGCATAAGTTCGCAATACGCCAGCGCGAACCTTGCCGCAGTCCGGTTTTGGGAAGTCCTTGCAAGCGCCAGCAGCAGGCCAAGGGCAGCCCCTGCCACTACAACCGTACCGGCAAGCGCAAGCGTGGTTCCCAGCGCGTTGATGAATACCTCTCGGTTCTCCCAAACTAGCCTGAACTGCCATTCGTAAGCCATTAGGCAATTCGCCTACGAAGTGCTCCAGCTAACGTCGGGGTGCAGCCAGTGGGCATCGTACTTGCGTTCAAGTTCAACCAGCGTTCCCGAGCTTTCCAACTGGCTTATTGCCGTGTTGAGGAAGTTCAACAGTTCGACGTCATCAGTTCTCACCGCCCACGACAACGCCGTCAGCCCGTAAGGCCTTGCGGCAAACAAGTCTGTTACGCCAGCGTGCGACTCAGCGTACTTGGCTACACTGTAAGAATCGCTCAGCCCCGCGTCAGCCCTGCCAGCTGAAACTTCAAGGAACGGGAGGCTCAAATCCCCGCCGGACGCGGTTGACAGCACCTTCAGCTGCGCGTCGGGCAAATGCGTCTTGGCAAAGGCGTGGCTTGCCTCTCCCTCTGCAACCGCGATGGTCACGTTCTTCCGGTTGAAATCGCTTATGCTGTTGAACCGCCCATCGCCCTTGCGCACTATGGCGCTGTTGCCGGCGTACAGCAGCGGTTTCGCGAATGCCACCGCCGTAGCCCTGGCCGTAGTGGCGAATGTCGGGGCTATGCTCACGTCGCACCTTCCGGACTGCAGTTCAGAAACCCAGTTCGACCACGTAGTTTCCAAGTATTCCGGCTTGAGGGACGCGTCGCGCGCGATTTCCTCGAACGCGTCGTAGAAATGGCCTTTCAGCGTTCCAGTCGCGCCGTCCTTTATTATCATGGGCGGGTAGGTTATGTAGCAAACGTTCACACGGCCGGAACTTATTATGCGCGCGAACGTTGAAGCTTCTACAGCCGCGCCTTGGCCTTGACTTGCGACTGCCAACGCCGCAACAGACGCTGCCAACGCCAAAATTACCAATATGCCGATAACGTGCGGTTCAAACAGTTTCATGACAACCCCCTGTCGTCACTATGCTATTATGCTTTGATATTATTTTCCGGTGTTTTTCGTGCCAAAAGAAAAACTTAAGTGGTTATGCCGTCATTTTAACAGTATGGTTACCCTGACGCCTTCGGATCGCGCGTTGCTTTTTGAGCTAGACCGTGACGCACGGCAGCCGTTTTCCAAGATTGCCCGTACGCTGCGTTTAAACAAGGAGACGATCCGCAACCGTTTCGAGCTTCTTAAGCAGCGCGGCGTGATTGCCGGCACTACCGTGTTGTGCAATATTCCGAAGCTTGGAGGACTGTACGTGAAAGTCTACCTCGGCTTCGGGGCTCCCAGCGAGAGGGAGGAACGGCGCCTGCTTGCCTTTCTTGAGCGCGCGCCTCAAGTAGTATGGCTCGTCGAGTGCTTTGGCCGTTACGATGCGATAATCAACGGCGTTTTCAGCGATTTGAGCGAGTTCGACCGGTTCACAATGCGTTTCATGGACGAATTTGGAAAGTGCGTTGAGCGCTACGACGTGTCATTCCTTACCGACGTGCGTAAGCTTCCGCGCGCTTACCTGTCCCCAAAAGCAGTCCACAATCATCCCGTAGTTGCGCCCGCCGCAATTCCCGATGTGCGTGATGCGGCGATACTGGCGGAATTGTGCCGCGATGCGCGCCTTGACTCGCACGCGATAGGGCTGCGTGTTGGCCTTACCGCCGCCGCGGTGCGACACCGGATTAGGGCGCTAGTTGCACGCAAGGTTATCGCCAACTTTACGCTCAACCTTAACCACTCTGTGTTTGAACGGTCTCTTGTGAAGCTCGTCGTGCGTTTAAGGCATTCCTCGACAGCCCGCAAGAATTCGTTCATTTCCTACTGTGCCGGCTTGGAAGGGATACTTTACATTACCTGCGGAAAAGGGGTTTCGGATATCGACCTTGACTTTGAGGTGCTTAGCCTTGAAGGGTTTAACCGCCTGCTGCGCGGGATGCGGCGCAGCAATCGCGACTTGATGCGCGAGTACGAGATACTCGTTATATCGAAAGAGCACAAGCTGGACTTTTCGGGGGCATTCCTTACGCTTGCCGGGCGCTAGGCGAGCGCGCTCACTACCTTCAGCAACTGCGGCCTCTTGGCGAGGACTTTCGTGACAACGGGCCTGAAGTCGCCTGCCAGCAGCTTTTCGAGGTCTTTGTTGTCGAGGTTGTCGAACACCGCGTTCAAATCGTCGTCATTCATCTTCTCAAGCACCCTGCGCAGCTTCAGCCGCTTGTCAATCGTCGGCTGCGCAGCAGCGCGCCACTCCGTTTCGTAAGGGTAGAGGGATTGCTTCGAATAATCTTTCCTCTCGTGCGCAGCTATCGCCGCCTTCGCGCCGTAATAACCTGCTTGCATCGCGAGACCTATCCCCCCGCCGTGAATGGGATCCACTTGATGCGCGGCTGTTCCGATTACCATAAAGTTGTCTTTCACGAACTCGTTGATGGGCGCGCCCACGCTAATCACGCCGCCTTGCACGGAAACGGCGGTTGCCTTGCCGAAGCGTTCGGGGTGCTCGCGAATGAACTTGTCGAGGTACCCTTGCGGGTCTGGCTGCCCCTTTTCGCCGTGCATCCCGTCCGTAAGCCCCCCAACGCCGATGCCCACGTTCGCGGAATCCTTCCCCTTGGGGAATACCCACACGTAGCCGCGTGGCGCTGCCGAGCCGAAGTAAATCTCAATGAGATCCTCGCACTCTACACCCACCATTTCGTACTGCACGCACGTGTCCACGTCGTAAAGCGGCGCCACCGCGCTGAAGCCCGCCTGGCGCGCGATGAGGTTCTCCATTCCCTCTGCGCTCACGACGAGAGGCGCGCGCACTTCAAGCTCTTCATTCATCCTCACGAACTTCACGCCTGCAATCTTCCCGCCTTCCTTCACGAGGCTCGTTACGCGGGCTTTAGGAAGTATCGTCGCCCCTTGCCTTCCGGCTTGCATCGCGAGCGCCTTGTCGAAAACCTTGCGGTCAAGCACCCAACCTTTGCTTTCGGTGTTGCGCACTTCCAACCGCTGGAACTTCGGGCCGAACAACGCCGCGCCGCCGATGGGGAACGAGTTGTTCGTCGCGCCTTTCGGCAGCTTCATCGGAATCTTGCCAGCATCCCAATGTTCGGCCAAGCCCTCGCCGCAACGCACGGGCGCGCCTATCTCCTTGCGCTTTTCCAGCACGAGCACGCCCATGCCTTTGGCCGCAGCCGTCGCGGCGAACACGCTGCCTGCCGGCCCGCCGCCGATGACTATCGCGTCGTAAGAATTCTTGAGCTTGACTTCCATTTTTTCAAACGCACCTTTCGCCCTTCAAACGCCCTCGTTAATTCAACCATTATTCCTGCCAAGCGGCGACTGTCACTTTACTATCTTTATCGCCTTCACCGGGCACACTTTCTCGCACACTTGGCATTTTATGCACTTGGCTTCGTCGCACTCTATGCGCGTCTCGTTAAGCATTATGCAACTCGCGGGGCACACTGCCGCGCAGCCTGCGCAGTAGATGCACTTGCTCTTGTCGAGCTTGAAGACCTTTCCGCCAGCGTTGCTGTCAGTAGAATCCATTGCCAACCACTCCTACTATACCCTTTCCCGTAACTTTCATTCAGGTCGTTAAACGAATAAAAGCGTTGCCGACGAAGGCGTTCACGAAGTTACCACGAGCCTGCGGGGGCTTTCAGGATAGATTTTCACCTTGCTGCCCTTACTTATCCCGGCAAGCTCGGCCACTTCCGCAGGAAAACGCATTACGAGGCTGCTTCCCAACTGGCCTACGGTAATCTCAACGCCCCGCTTGAGCTTATTCAACAACAACGCCTTCTGGGCGGCTTGCGGTTCGATAACGACCTCGCCACACTTCCGGCATTTCCAAGCCTGCGCGCTAATGCCCCCCGAAAGCGAAACGCGCTCTTCCGCAAAGTTCTTTCCGCCACAAGCATAGCATTTCATCCTTCCACCTTCAGCATCTTTTCATTCCACGCGTGGATGGAAACGTGCGTCACCACAAATACATCCTGCGAGAGGAACCCGTTGAAGTCGCGCACGACTACCGCCCTCAGCGCCTTGCCATCCCGCCTGACAATCTTTTCAACCACGCTTGGCTTGCGTGGAGAGCTCGTTTCCCTGCCATTTTCAAGCACGTCCTTGACATCATTCAAGTCCAGCGCCAATTCCTCCAGTTCGCGGTATGCGCTTAAGGATGGCACTATCAACAGCCCCCTGAACCGCACCTCAAACAAGATATCACTATATGATATCTTCAACGGATATTTTAAGCCTTTCGGCCGCCGGAGGCGAGCTTTCAGTCCGGCTTGCGCGCAGTATATAACCCCGGTTGGCAATAGTTTTGCGTGCTGGATTTTCTTCTCGCCTGCCCCGCATGCCATCATACGACCATGGGCTGGCTTGAAAAGTTCGACCTCGCCCTGGGCGAAAGCAGTTCCGTCGACCCGCGCCCGACACCAAACGCTTAACTTTTTGCAACAACTTCTTTTGACTTAAGGAAAACACATCATCCGTGTTTCTCCCACCCTATAGCGGGAAAGCCATCCTAGGGTTATAATACTAGACTTTCAACAAAGCCGTACAAAGGACGGGTATTAAAAACCGAAATTGGTTAGAATACCTGCGAATGAAGACCGCGATTGTGACCGGCATAGAGCCATTCGGGCCGTACCGCTTCAACCCTACAGCGTGGCTCGCCGAACAGGTTCACGGGAAAGTAATTTCTGGCTACAAGATTCACTCCATAGTGCTGCCAAGCGAAGTGAGGCCGAGTGAAGGCGGGGTTGATCACGGGGAAACAATCGTGAGGAAAGCCCAAGAAATCGGGGCGGACGTAATCATCTCCTTGGGAATAGCCTCGGAAGTAAGAGGGTTCCGCATCGAATGCCAAGGGACGAACTGGGCGTACAACGAGAAATATCTGCCAAAATCTGAGAACGACCGCCCACTTGACATGGCAAGGCCTGAAAAAGAAGTCTTGAAAATGGACCTCCGGCCTTGGAACGTCAGGTTTTTGAAGCGACAATTTGAAAAAGCAGGCCTACCTTTGGAACGAAAGATTTCCGACGACGCCGGCAAATATTCTTGCAACAGCATAATCTACCGAACTCTGCTCGCGAAAAAAAGACGCGGGCTCAAAACCCCGTTCTTGTTCGTCCACGTATCCTGCACGCCTGAAACAGTCCGGCAAATAAAAGGCTTCGACGAACGAAAACACCTCAACAAAAAAGAGGACTTGTTAACGGCGCTGGAAATAATCCTCCGGCTATCAAACCCGCAAAGTACAGGAACTTATAGCTAATCGCACTTTCTCCAACAACTGCTGTTTCAGGGAAGACACTTCGACCGCGTTCTCCCACCATGGGAGGCTAACACCGCCAGGGCTATAAACCTAGACTTTCAACAGAGCCGCTAAAGTGCGCGCCGTCGCCTAGCCTTCACGAAGTTACCTCGAGCCTGCTTCCCAGCTGCCGCGGTAATCTCAAGACGGTAGCAATAACCGCGGCAATTGGAATAACGCCTAGCGAGCTCTTCCGATAAAGCGCGAATGGCGCGCAAAAGTTCTTTTTTGGCGCGCGGGCAACGTTTTTATGCTTCTGCAGCGTGCTTTTCCCGTGAACCCGGAACTACTGATTGGGCAAGCTGCGAAAAAAGGCGCGGGGTGGGTGTTGTCGCACCCCAAGTTTTTCAGCAAGACGCACGGAAACGCGCCGTGGATCCCGGCAGAAACAAGACCCGAAATGACGCGGGCGCTGAAGGAACTCAAGTGCGAAATACCGCGCGTACTCGTGCAAAGCCACCTCAGACGCCACAAGCTTATGCAGCTCTATCCCGCCGTACTTGAACAACTCGCGGGCGGCGCAACTGCGCGCGAGGCGCTGGAAGCAGCAGGGGTACGCCAACACCGAGAATTGGCGCGCACCGAGGCAAGCGAACGAAAACACTTGGCGCTCGTGCAAATGCTGGATGACGCAGGGCGACCCGTGCACGCGCAGGAAGTCGCCGCCGCGCTCTTTGCCGCGCACAGCACTGACGCGGACGCGTTCCTGCGGAGAATCAACGATTTCGGCGCGCTGGAGAACCTCATTCGCGACCACGGGTTAAAGACCGCCTTCGCAGGCTCGTTTGAACGCGCCAAGGAAGCCGCGCGCAAGGGTATTGTCCACTCCGCGTGCGGCATTCTCAACTCGCCTCAAGCAGGCCGCTTCACTTACCGCGAGTTAATGCAAAAAATGGGTTTGCGCGAAAGCAGCATCAACAGCGTCATTACGGCGGTAAGCATACTTAACCGCCTGGGCTTTTCGTTCGAACTGCCCCGCGGACTGCAAGAAGGGCAAGCCCGTGCTTCCCGCAGCACGATTGGGTGGAAGCATCGCGACACGCGGCACTCGCTGCCGCGCGACCACGCGGGCTTTGAGATTCTCGCAAGGCTTTACTACGCCGACGGCAGCCAGTTGGTACGCGACTTATCGAGAGAATACGTCATAAAGCACGTGTTTAGTTACGGGAGCGAAACGGGAGTACGGTCGCAAGCATCGGTTCACAAAGAAGCGCTAAAACTGCGAGCGCAAGGACTGGTCGCGATACACAAGCCTCGAATGAACGTTCCGGGCCGCATCACGCTAACGCACTACGCAAGGCGGCTGGTGGCGGACTCGCTGCGCAAGCACAGGCTTAACGAAGAACTGCGGCAAAGGCTGCTGGAACAACCCAGTTCAATAGGCCGGTAGGCCTCCGTATGATTATCCCGTACGCCAAATGCAGCATCGCAAAATAAATTTCCGGATAGTTTTTCCAGCGAATCAACCGCCGTAAACGATTCAAACAACTGCGCATCCGCTCTAATACCCAACGCCTCGCCTTGCGTTTACTCGTCTTAACCTGCGCCTTGGCTTCCTTCCCGCGCGAGCGGATGTGCGCGTAAAACTAAAGAATGGCTTTTGCTACAAAGCTCGGCGGGCTAGAACTCGGCGTACTGCTCGTCGTCGAACTCGTACTTGCTGGCAACGAACTTCTTTCCTTCGTACGAGAATTCCTTGAGCGCCTCGTCGGCAGGGTCGCCCAACTGCCTTGCCTTATCCCACTGGGATGGATCGGCGTAAGTGCGGCTGCCTGCGCAGTCGAACGCCACCAGCGGGTGTTCCGCGCCGCCTTCAAGCTGCAGCACGCGCACGCGAGCGCTCCTGCACCCCGTAGACCGCAATAAGCTGCACAACAACAACGCCCTGTCGAACTCGTCCGCCGCGCGAATATCCATTATCTCGGCGGGCGACAGCCAGAAGGGCACGCCCAACTCCGACTCGATTGGCGCGAGCGAGTGGCAGAAAGACACTGCCGCTGCTGCGAATGAAGTGAAATCGCGGTCGAACTCGAACTCCCCCCGGCCGATGCCTTCGATAATCTCTTCCTTGCTTTTTTGCACCGCGGCGTCCGCTGGAAGAATCAACCCCTTCAACTCCGGGACGGTCTTTTCTTCCCCGGCAGCTATCGCGTCGCGGTAGCGCTGGACGACCTTCCTGTAAAAAGCGGCTCGCGTTCGGCTAAGCTCCAGCTTCGTCTCGCACGAAGGCAATTCTCCCACCATATTGCCTATATCATTACTCGCGCGCCATTTTAAACCACGCGGCGTATATAAGCAGCATATGTCTACGATTTCTTTCCTCGGCGCCTGCCGCGAAGTCGGCCGCAGCAGTTTTATCGTCACCGGCCGCGAGAGCACTATGCTAGACTGCGGCGTCAAGTTCGGCGAGGCCGAAGAGCACCCGCTGGTCACGAAACGCCTGTTGAAGACGCTCGACCGCGTCGTGATAAGCCACGCGCACCTCGACCACAGCGGTTACGCGCCTGCGTTGTTCGAGCAAGGCTATTCCGGGCCGGTGTATTGCACGAAGCCCACGCGCGACATTATGCAACTATTGCTCGCCGATTATTTGCGCATCGCGCGCGAGTCCGGCTCGAAAACGTATTCGCAGAAAGGCGTTGCGAAACTCCTCGCCGCAATGAAGTGCCTCGAGTACGGCGACGAGAATTCCTTCAAAAAGACGGGCATCCGCCTCGACCACGCCGGCCACATTCTCGGCAGCGCCACTATTCTCTTGCGCCACGATTCGGGAACGTTGTTGTACACCGGGGACTTGAACGTGCGCGAAACGCGGTTGCTCGAACCCGCCGGCTCGCCTCCTGCGGCGGACGCGCTGCTTATGGAAAGCACTTACGGCGCGAAAGGCGACGTGCGCCCCTCGACGAAGGACGCCACGCAGTTTTTCATAAGCTCGCTCAAGCGCACGCTCGACGCCGGCGGTAAAGTCATTGTGCCCACGTTCGCAGTAGGCCGCGGCCAGGAAGTGTTGTTCACCGTCGAGAGCCACATGATTTCCGGCGCGCTTCCCCAACTCCCGATTTTTCTTGACGGGATGGTGAAGAAGGCGCTGCGCATCTACCGCCACAATGCAGTGCACTTGAAGCGCGAGATACAACTGCGCATACTCACGAGCGACGACGACCCGTTCAAGAGCGAGCGCTACCATTTTCCCGAGCGCAAAGACCGCAGCGACGTGCTCGAGGCTGGCCCGTGCGTGATACTTTCCACCAGCGGGATGTTAAACGGCGGGCCAGTGCTGCACTATTTGGAAAAGCTTGGCGGCGACCCTGCCAACACGCTTATGCTCGTGGGTTACCAGGCTGAAGGAACTCTCGGCAGGAAGTTGTTGGAAGGCGCGAGGGAATTCACGCTACCCAACGGCCACAGCGTGGGTTTGAAGCTCAAGGTTTTGCAGGCGCAGTTCAGCGCGCACGCCGACCACGACGAGCTCGTGCAGTACGCGCGCCGCGTGCAAGGCTTGCGCAAAGTTTTTTGCGTGCACGGCGAAGGCGGCAAGGCGGACGAGCTGGCTGCCGACGTGGAGCGCGCCTGCAACCGCGGGAAAGGCAGCCACGCGCCTCGCGTCGAAGCAATCGTCCCCGAGCTGGGCAGCACGCACGAACTCTAGCTTTTTTAAACTCCGGTAGCCTAATTGCCGGAAAGGTGGTGTGGGCATATGGCTTCCAAGAAAGTTTCTTCCCTGAAATCTCTCGCGAGGAAAGCGCTTGTCGACCGCAACGTGATTGCCGCTGCGTTCTATTTCGTCGTAGTCCTCCCATTCGGCTGGCTCATATCTCTCGTTGCGTTCGCCGTCGTGAAAGACAAGCTCTTGCGCTTCCACTCGCTGCAAGCAGCGCTGTTCGGCATTGCCGTGCAAGTCGTGCTTTACGCCGCCTCCATCTTCGCGCCCGTGCTCGCGTCGCTGCTGGGCGTGGTTGCGTTCGTCGCTTGGGTTGCCGCCATTTACTACGCGTTGAAGGAGGAAGAGTTCCTCATCCCGCTGGTGGGCGAAGTCGCGAAAAAGAACGCGTGAGCCTTTCTTAGGGTTGCGGCCACCGTTGCGTCAGTCGCAGCAATAGCCCTTGCAAAATTACTATAAGTTACTAAAAATCAACTATAAATTACTTTAAGGCTTCGTGCTTAAAGTAACCGTCTCGTAGTAGGCGCCCCGGAACCTGCCGACCCTTCGCAGCTTGTTTTGCTTTACCAGCTCGTTGAGGTCTGCCGTGGCAGTCGGCTGCGATACTCCTGTAAGCTTGACTAGATCTTTGGTTCTTATCTTGCTATGCGCCTTCGCAAATGCCATCGCCTGCTGCTGGCGAGGATTCTCGTATTCTAAGGGGCGCCGCGGTTTGGCACTTGACGGGCCGTATAGTATTAGCTGGAACGCGTTGCCGAGGTTGTTGAACTCCGGGTCGGGCAGGTTCGCCTGCCTGCAGCGTTTGATGATGTTAGGCACGCCGGTGCCCAAGCCTTCGCCAAGCCCGAAATCTTGCAATAATTTGTAGCTCAAGGGATTGCGGTGCTTGGGGTTCTTGAAGAAATTTTGTTGCGTCTGGCCGGGCAGCAGGCCGCCGGGGTTGGTGATTACCAGCTTGTCTTCAAACAGTTCTATGCGGGTTGGCATAGGATCGTAGTAATCCCGGTGGCCTATCGCGTTGGTTATCGCCTCGCGCAAGGCCTCTTCAGGATAGTCCAGCACCGTTTGGCGCGTGGTTCCGGAGATTCGCTGCGTCCGCCCAATCTTCTGGAGGGTGAGCTGGTAAGTGGCGCTTATGAGTTCTGGGATGGTGCCGCTTGTCCGCTGGTCGAACGTAATGCCTTCCACGTCTTTCTCATTGCCGCGGTAGACTATAATGCGCGCCTCCAAGTTGTTGAAGTGCCTTGCAGGGTCTTTTGCAAAGAACATTGGCGCCACGTTCTTCAGGTAGAACGCGCCGTTGAAGCCTGCGATCTTGAGGCCTGCGAGCCTCGTCTTCAGTTCCTCCGCATTTCGGGGGTTGAATTCAACGCCGCGTTTCTTAAAATAGACTGCAAGCTTGTTTGCGTCGAGGTCGTCCAGCCGGGCTTGGCTTTTCTTCTCCTCGAAATTCAGGATGCCGCGCGTTTGCAAGTATGCGACTAGCGCATCGCCGTAAAGCTCGACGTTAGTCGTGCCTTGCCTGATGAAGCAGCGCCGCTTGTAGTGGCAGAGTGATTGCGAGTGCGCGACTTCCCCGACCTTCAGGGCTATGAACGTTTTTCCCTCGTTTTTCACGAACTCTTGTTCAACGTTGCAGTTGCCGCACTCGTCGAGGGCCTGCCGGATTCTCCGCGATTCCTCGTCCGCGTCCTTAACGCCATTAAGCTCCCCTCTAGACCCTACGCCGATTATCACCAGCCCGCCGGAGGTGTTGGCTAACGCCGAGATGCTTTCACCAAGGTTTTTCTGCACGCTCGACTTGAGTTCCACGGTCGGGCCTTCGCCTTCTGAAGCCGCGCGCTGCAAATCCGCGAAAGAGAAAGTCATTTCACTGCCGCCTTAACTGCCTTCAGCGCTTCCTCGCGCGTCGTTCCCGCCATAGTGGAATTACTTTAAGTTACTATAAATTACTTTGCTTAAAGTAACTTAAAGTTTCCTTGCCCGCAAGGTTTTTGCTGCGTTGCGGCCTACTGCGCCGCCGCAGGTACTATCCCGTTGCGAGCTTCTGCCGCGCCTCGGGCGTGACGGTCCACTTGAGCCACTTGCGGTAGTCCCCGCCCTTCGGACGGCCGGTGCGCTTGACGTACCCCTTCTCTTCACAAAACTTCAGTATCTTCAACGCGAATTCCTTGTCGCGAATCAGTTCTTCAGCGACAGCGCGCGTAGAGAGCGGCAGGGGAAAGCGGTCTGCCAGCAAGCCCACGACCTCGCCGGCGAGCTTGTTGCGCGTTTTGTCGGAAATTTTGGGCATGAGAAGGCTACTGCACCACCCTTTAAATTTTTGGCGGTATACCGCAACTGGCTTGTTTCGAGCCTTCCGCAACCGCTTTAACCCCCCTCCCCCCCAAATTCTGTATGCAGACGCGCTTGGCGGGCTCGCCTCCCGCGGACGAGCTTCAAACAGCCGTGGCCGAGCCTCCCGTGGCAGGCGCGCCTTTCGAAACCGCCTGCCGCCGCGTGGGTAACGAGGTGTGCGGCTGGAACGACATTCTCTTGTGCCATCATTACGATGCGGATGGCTTGAGCGCTGCCGGGCTGGTGGCGAGCGTGTTCAAGCGTTTGAAGAAAAAGTTTTCCACCCTCTCGCTCAAGCGCGTGGATGGCGAGAACCTTGAAAAGGCGTGGAAGGCTTTAGAGGCGGGGGGGCTTTCCTCCGTGGTTTTCGTTGACTTGGGTTCGGGCCAGCTGGAGTTGATTGAAGAGAAGATTGCCGGCAGGTGGCCTACTGCGGTGATAGACCACCACGTGCCCTCCGCTGCAGCAGTTCGCGTGCTGCAGGCAAACTGCGAGCTTCACGGTTACAGCGGCAGTACGGATGCGTGCTCGGCCAGCACGGCGTTCTATTGCTTTAAGGACGTCGAGTGGCGTGATGAGGTAACTGGGCAGCAGCGCGATAATTGGGATTTGTGCCACTTGGCGGTGGTGGGCAGCGTGGGGGACATGCAGGACGCCGGCGGGCTAGTTTCGTTGAACCGCAAGATTGTTGACGAGGCGTGCGACCGGGGGCTTGTTGAGAAGGGCCGTGACTTGCGCATGTTCGGCCGCGTGTCGCGCAACCTAGTGAACTTCTTGGCTTTCGCGAGCGAGCCTTACCTTCCGGGGCTTACGGGCCGCGAGAAGAACTGCGCTGCTTTCCTCGAGGATAACGGCATTGCCTTCAAGCGCGGGGAGGAATGGCTGCATTACGTTGATTTGGACGGCAACGAGCGCCGGAAGCTCGTCACCGCGCTTGTCAACCATTGTCTCGAGAAAGGGATTGACGCCGAGGTCGTCGCTTCTCTCGTTGGCGAGGTTTACCGCTTTCCGCGCGAGGCTGCCAAGACCGAGTTGAGTGACGCTTACGAGTTTTCCACTCTCTTGAACGCCTGCGGCAGGCACGGCGCCGAGGCGCTCGGGATTGCGGTGTGCACGCGCGAGGAAGGCAGCCTCGACCAGGCGCATAGCGTGCTGCGCCACCACCGCATGCTCATCAGCAAAGGCATTTCCTTCTGCGCACGCCACTCGAACGACTTCGGCGCGTTTTACTTTGTGGACGCGCGCGGCGAAGTGGAGGATACTGTGATTGGCACCGTCATCGGCAGTTTTTTCGCTTCCGGCAATTTTTCCCGCAGCAAGCCCATCATCGGCTTTTCCACCGACCCTTCCGGCGGGGTGAAGATAAGCGGCCGGGCGAGCAAGCCGCTTGTCGAGCAAGGTTGTGACCTCAACCTTTTGATGCGCGAGGCGGCGCAATCTTCCGGAGGGTTGGGCGGCGGCCACAAGATTGCCGCTGGCGCGTCTATTCCCGACGGCCGTGAGGAAGAGTTCCTCCGCAAGGCGAAAGAAATCCTTGAAAAGCAGTTGGGCAAGCGCACGGGCGCGCAAGCGTAACGATAGTGCCTACTGCATCATCGCCACTGCAAGCCTTATGTCCTCACGCGTGAGCTGGTTCCTTCCCGCGTGGCGCGCCAGCAATTTTGCTTGGAAGACTATGCGTTGGCTTTCGTCCTCGAGGATTTCGCGCAGTTTTTTGCTGGCGCACTCGGACACGCGTTGCGCGCCTGCCCCGCGGATGAAGTCGTCCATATCAAATAACGATAGTGCTGTTCCCGCCATTTTCTCTCCCCCACTCTTTGCGGAGCGGCCGCCCCACCCTGCGGCCGCCCGCGCCTGAACGAAACTGTTGAAATACGAAACTGTCGAAACCCGTTTCTTGAAACTTTCTTTACGCCCTTTGCAGCGAGCCGTACACGCCGTCGACGCTCATGCTCACTATGCCGTTCGCGACGCTGAACTTGTATGCTGTCACGCTGTTGTCCAGCTCCGTCATTATCTCGCCGAGAGTCTTGCCGCCAATAATTCCAGTCATTTGTGTCATTCCCCCGTTTTAACTCAACGTGAACAAGTTGCGGACTTTGCTTGCCGCGAAATAAACGTTTTTCTTCCTTCCGCCCACCGCGCGGCCTTGCACTTCCACGAGCGGGAAAGGCACTTCCTTCTTGCGTTCGAGCTCTCGCTTGTCATCCCCCCTCAGTTGGTAGAGTGCGTTGAAGGCCGTGTTTTCCGCCAGGCTGCTTTTCGTGCAAATCTCTGCGAGCGTGAAGCCCGAGTTGTCCTTCAGCAGCAACTCCATTATTTGCTGTTGCGACGGCGAGAGCAACACCCACCAGTCGGCGTTGCCTTTCGTTATCTTCACTTCCGCGCCGCCAGTCGCCGCCTTGACTATCGGGTCGTCGGCAGACAGGCGCGACGCCTCCGTCTTCACGTCTAGCTCTCCCGACGCCATCTTGGCGAGCCTCGAGTTCAGCTCGTCGAACACGTAGCGCGGCGTGAGCAAGTTTTGTTCCGTAAGCACTTCATCAAGCGCCGCTTTCGAGAAGGGGTGCGTGCCTTTACCTCCCACTGCCTTTATCCGGTGCTCGACGATGTTTGTCATTTCTTCCTTCGAGAAGCCCTTGCGCGCCAGCACGTTCTTCTCGCCTATAAGGTGCATAAGCGAGTCGGGAAAGTTTTCCCTGCCAAGCGCGCCTACCACCAAACGCAGGTTGGGCACGTCGTCCAGCAGGTACTTGAATTCCATATACATCTCCGGGTTTGGCTCCAAGTGCGCCTCGTCCAAGAACCACACGAGCTTCCCTTGCTTCTTCCGGAGGGCGTCTACAATCTCCGACCGCTTCACTTTCTTGCCCTTTTTCAGGCCTAATGCGCTTCCGATTGCCGAAATGACGCTTCCCAACGTTCCATTGCCGGGCAGGATGTTTATTTCAAACGCCAATTCTTCAAGCGAAGCCGGAGGGTGCTTGAACGTTACCACTTCGAACTCGTCTTGAGGCAGGTTGTAGTAGGCGTAGTACATGGCGCTGGTCTTGCCCACGCCCTTCGGCCCCATCAACATGTATGCCTTGGCGTCGAAAGCGAGCTTGTTAAGCAGCTTTTCCCCGTCCAGCGGGCAGTAGTACTTGAGGAAGGAGTCCTTGTCGTACGTCCTGAGGTCTTTGACGAACGGGTTTTCCTCCCAGCCTAGTTCTTCCAAGAGCTTCTTCTTGGCGTCAAAGATTTGAGTTTTGCCTTCCATTTGTTTCAGCCCACCAGTAACGTGGTAAGAGTCATTTAAAAGAGTTGCGCTTCCGGTAAAAGGCAAATCGGAGAGATGCATGGCAAATAGCCTCTTTTACGCGGCTTGTAAGGGGCAACCCTCCCTCACACAAGGCTTATAAGAGAGTTGTATGAGTCTCTTATGAACCTTCGTAAAGCTCCTGGCAGTCGGTAAAAGGCATCTAAGGGCGGCAGCCAAACCTTTGTAAAAGGCAAGCGTTGAAACTCGTTTTTAATTAGTGGAATTGAGGGTTATAAGCTCCTTATAAGCTTGTTTTCCGCTTTTAAAAATTAGCTTTTCTTTTCTTCCGGCAGGTTGGCGGTTGGTTAGCAGAGCATCAGGAACATCCATAATGGGATTCCTGCCTGCTGATCGTCGGCGATGATTTCGTCTTGGGTGATTGTCAGGCCGAAGCCGGGCGTTTTCTCCTCGTTGACGAACCGCCTGATTCCGGCGGCGCTTCTCTTGCCTGCCTGGCGGCGGAACTTGACTTCGATCGGCAGGGTTTCCTGTTGTTGGGAGAGCTTCATCACGAAGTCGGTTTCATTCCCCTGCGCGCCCCGGTTGAACAACACGCCGCATTCTTGGCTGCCGTTAACTTTGAATGCCAGGCGGCGCAGGTGGTCGTGTACAGCAGTTTCGGCGAGTACCCCCAGCTCTGCGTCGCTTGCTGGCGCACCGTACTGGCCCAGGATTGCGTTTCTCAGGCCGCAGTCGTTGAAATATACTTTCGGGTGTTTGGTAGAGCCCATCTTTGACTTGCTCCAGTTGTCCACGAGTGTGACCAGTGCGGTTTCCTCGAATGCGTTGACGTATTTTTCAAGCGTTATCCTGTTGCTTCCTTGGAGGCGTTGCAGCAGCGTGTTAACGTTGAGTTCCTGGCCGTTTGCGCTTGCGAGCAGGTATAGGAGTTTCTTGGCGTTTGCGTGGTCGCGCACGCCGAACCATGGCATCAGGTCTTTCATTATCACGTCTTCCGCATAGTCGTCGAGGAGGCGCTGGGCTTCCTGCCGGTCGGGGGTGGTAACGGGCTTGGGATACCCTCCGATAAGCAGGTAGTCTTCTGCCGCCGCGGCCATTTGGAGCAGCGTAGGCGTGAACGCTATTTTGCAGTCGCCTAGCGCTTCCAGCAGGAGTTTTGGGTTCCTGCCGTTTATCGAGTTCACCAGCGCTTCCCTGAGTTTGTACCGCCATTCTTCTATCTTGCGGTGGTTGTCGCCATCCGCCCATTTGTTTGACAAGCGGCAGGCGTCGGCGAACTTCAGTGGGAACACTTTATACACTGCCTTCCGACCCGGGAGGGTTTCCCGACCCGCTTGTGTTATCCGGACGCTTGCGGAGCCGGTTGCAAGCACTTTCACATTGGCGGTCGGTTTGAGGCTCTTCAGCACGCTTGCCCAGTTTGGCACTGACTGCACTTCATCGAGGAAAAGGTAGGTGGGCGACTGCACCGACCACAAGTCTTCCTTAAGCACCCTTTTTTGGTAGGTTTCGATGACGTCCATAAGGAGGCATTCGGGCTTGCACGCAAGTTGCAGCGACTCTTCGTCAAGCTCTGCGTATAATAGCCGCTTTGGTTCCACGCCTTCGGCCAGCTTGCCTTTGATTATCTGCGATACCATAGTGGTCTTTCCGGTCTGGCGTGCGCCCACGACCATTACGAGCGTGTCCTCCAGCCGCTTGGTTATGTACTTCAAGTCGCTGCGCTCGAATGGCTGCACTGCAAACCCGACTTTGCCGGTGGACCACCAGGCGTTCCAGTACGGTCGCGAGAGTACCTTGAAAATCTCGGCCTCTAACTCTTGCGAAATTACCATAACACTATTTGTGCTAATTAGTTGTATTTAAGTTTAACTATTGCTCGCATTTTGTTAGATTGTGCTTTATAGTTTTTATAGGGGTGTTGCTTCGTGGCGGGCGGTTCTTTTCGTTTGCAGCAAGCTTTTTTGCCTGTTGCGCGAATAGGTTTATCGTGGCTGTCTTAAACCGCGAGCTTTCAGTGCCGGAGCGGTCTGTCTTCCAGGATTTAGACGATTGACTGAAAAAGTACCTTTTTTAATTGCCGGCGGTATAGCTGGTATATAGCTTCCCCGTGTTTGCTCGGCTTCGGTCGGGCAACCGCGGGTTTCCACTGATTATCGTGGCAAAGCCGAGTGCGCTCGTTTTTGTGGATGGATCCAACTTTTACTATGCCGTAAAGAAGGCGCGCGGTTACGCCTTGACTGAGGATGAGTTTAGTGCTTTCTTTTCCGAGATTGAACGCCTGTTTGACGTCAAAGAGATTCGGTTTTACGATGCGGTAAAAGACCGGGCGATTGAACCGGACAACTACGCCAAGCAGCAGCGGTTCCATGCGCGCCTTCAGAACAAATGCAAGAAAGTGGCGGTATATTGCAGGCCTCTGCAGTACGTGGAGACTGTTGCCAAGGAGAAGGTGCTGGCGGCTGCTGGGGAAATGAATTTTTGCGATGCTTGCAAGGCTAGCTTGTGGAGCTTGTTGTATAATCTCGGCCTAGTCACCCGCAGTAAGGAAAAAGGGATTGACGTGCTGCTCGCCACGGACGCGATAGACCTGGCGCAAACAAGAACGCCGGGTTGGATTATCATCGTATCCGGAGACGCGGACTTTGTGCCTGCTGTAAAACTGATCCATAGGCATAACGTCAAGACGCTTAATCTCCACGGGTGGAAAGGCAGTTCGAATGAACTTCGGTCGGTTTGCACGCGGCACGCGCTTATAGGCTTGGAAACGGGCGTGCCAACAATAGACTGGTACGGCTTGCCGTCTTTGGCAGTTTACCAGCAGTAGCTTGACTTGGCCGGGCGTGTTGGCCGGTAAGCTTTTTTGCCTGCCGCGCGAATAGTTTTGTCGTGGCTGTTCTAAACCGCGAGCTTTCAGTGCCGGAGCGGTCTGTCTTCCGCGATCTCGAGGTAGTGCGCTTGGGCGGCCGCGTGTGCATCCGGTATAAGGGCAAGAGTTACTTCGGCACCGAGCAGTCTCCAGTCTTGGCGGCGTTGCTTAATGCGCCGAAAGCAGAGGCGCGCGTGAAGCAAGAAGTTTTCGGTCCCACCCCCCCAAACGTTTTTGTTGGCGAGTACGGTTATCCTCAAGTTCTCGCCGGGCCGATGGTTAGCATTGACGAGGAGCAGCCGGCAGAGTTTTTCGGTTCGCAGGCGGATTGGTTTGGCAAGGATTACTCGGAGATAGTTGCTTTCGCGACGAGTCTCGTGCGCGGCAAGCGGAAGCTTGCGGTCACTAACCAATCGCGTTACTTGTTTGACTTGCAGGATTCGGTGCTTTCGACGAAGAGCATCGACTTGGAAATGTCTTTTTCCAAGCGTCCGTCGTTCTCGTACGCCTTCTCTCCAGTCGCCCAGCCGATGGGTCCCAGCGGTTTTGTGGAGCGCGTGTCGCTTGCCGGCAATCCCGTTATTCCCAAGAAGGTTGATTCTATCGTTGGCGAGGGTCTGCTCGTGCGCGAGGCGCTTCCAGAGTTGCTTGACGCCGGGGCGGATTACTATTACCTTCAGAAGGTTTTGAGCGCTGGCGTTCTCGGCCGTCAGCGAAGGCTCGTGCCTACCAAGTGGAGCATCACTGCGACGGATGACATGCTTGGCAAGCTCCTCCTCGAGAAAGTGAGGACTTTCCCTTCCATCAACGAGTTTCGCATTTATTCTAGCGATTTTCTTTTCAACCACTTCGAGATTTTGCTCATGCCGGGCAAGTGGGAGTTTGAACAGTTCGAATCGTGGTCTCCCAGCACGCCGTGGGCAGAGCAATCGAACAGCGATATTATCGAGGAGTTCGAGCCTTTCGAAGGCCGCACGAAATACGCAGAGTTGGAAGGCGGCGGTTACTACGCCGG
>JBBSWX010000012.1:0-10405 GCA_038046065.1 Microcaldota archaeon
CTTCCGATATCCAAATCTCACGCCTACCCCTAGGCCTTCGCGAACTCCCACGCCTACACCCGGGCCTTCTGTCACGCCTACCCCTACGCCAGGGCCGTCATTCACTCCAATTCCCACGCCGACGCCAACCGGCACGCCTATGCCTACAATGCCGGCAGTATTCCTCACTACGCCTGACGACGGTTACATTTCGCCGTCGCGCTTGGTGTGGTTCAACGCAACCATCCAAAGCGGGCCCATGCTAGTGAACGCGACGTTATACGCGAACTTCAGCGGCGCGTGGCTGGCGAACAACTCTAACGCAACCGCGTTGGTTGCGAGTGCGGCCAACATTTCGGCAGGCGGCCTTTCCGAAAGCGTGTTCAAGTGGAACATTCGCGCTTGCAACGTACTCGTGTGCGCATTCAATGACACTAACCGCACGCTGAAAGTCGATTACAACGTCTCGATGCCCACGCTCGTAGCGCCCAGCGACGAGGCGAGCGGCAACCGCACGCCAGTCTTCATATGGACTTCAGTGAACGACATCTCGCCGCCAGTCACTTACAACCTTCAAGTCGACCAGTCGTCAAGCTTCACGGTGCCGCTCGACCTCGAGGCCAACACGACTAACGCGTATTACAAGGTTACGAGCTCGCTTGCAAACAACCAGGATTTCTGGTGGCGCGTGAGGGCTTACGACGCGCTTGGCCACGTTAGTCCCTTCACGCCCGCGTGGAGGTATGAAACGTGAGGGGTCAAGCCGCGCTTGAAGTGGCCGCGATAGTGGCATTCGCAGTGTTGTTGCTGTTGTTAAGCCAAGTGCGCGTGGTGCAAGAGTCGGTGCGCCTGCAAGAGCTTGCCGCGGGCGGCGAGGCGGAAGGGCTTGCAAGCAGGCTTTCAGTGGCGGTGGTTTCCGCCGCGGCGTACGACGGGTTTGCTACCGTCGTGCAAATGCCTGCGTCGTTGCGCGGCGAGCCTTACAACGTTGCGTTCACGAATGCGAGCGTAATAGTCTCGTGGAACCCTGACGGCGTCGAGAGAAGCGCTTACGCGAGCCACGGTTTTGTCGACGTGCGAAACGCGAGCGGCGCAAGCGCGTTTACAATCGGCCCGTCGACAATCACGATCGGGAGTGACGGCGGAGAGGTGATTGTCTCGTGAAGGGACAAGCATTCGCCATAGACTTGATGGTAGCCACGATGCTGTTCCTGCTCGTGTTCACCGCGCTCGCGTCAGTGTCCGAGCGGTTCAGCTACGATGACGACGCGCAAGCGTACCGCGCGGCTATTGCCGCCGGGAAAGCGCTGGCGTTTTTGTCAACGCCCGGCGAGCCTTCCAATTGGAGCCGCGCGTCGTTCAACCGCCCGGGCTTGGTTGTGGCTGAAGGCAAGGCTGCGTTGGACGAGGGCAAGCTGACGGAGTTGTTGACCGCGAACTATTCGCTAGTGTTAGGTTCGCTCGGCTCGCCGTTCGAGCTTTTCATAAATGCCTCTGGTAGCGGGGGCGCGCTGCGGCCCGGCGGGCTGGGAAGGATTGCTTACACGCAAGCCGGCAACGAACTGTGGGAAGGCGACGCGGCTGCTGCAGGGTGGCGGAACTACCTTGCGGTGGAAGGCGTTAACTTCACGGTGTTCAATGCTACTGGCGGCCTGCAGGATTTCCTTGATGCTGCAGTCCGTCTGGACTCGTTCGACGCGCTCGTGGTGGAAGACGCTCACGTGAACTTTGACCAACTTAACGCATCGGTACAACAATCGCTGCGCGCCTGGGTGGCTGCCGGCGGCACGTTCGTGCAGAAGGAGCACGGCACGGTTATAGAGTTGTTCAACGCGACGGCCACGTCAGTCGCTTCCGGCACCGTCGTGTCCACGCGCTTCCTGCGCAACGCGACTAGCGGGGATTCCGTGAGTTGCGCAGAGGCCGCTTCGGTGCGCAACACTTCCGATGCGGATTCGTTCGAGCCGCTTGTTTCCAACGGCGCGGACGCAGTATTCGCAACTTGGAGTTACGGCAGTGGCAGGGTGTTGTTCGCCTGCGACTCGCAAGGCAGCCTCACGGGCGGAATTGCGCTTGACAACCTCACAGCAGCAACGGCGTTCTTCGGCGTGAAGGCGCTTTACGGAAGCGTACCGGCTAACGCGAGCGTCGCCGCCGTACTGCGCAAGGTCATGTTATTCAAAGGCAATTATTCAGTTTTGGAGGTGACTGCGTGGCGGTGAGGGGAATTTTCTTCACGTTGGACGCGCTCATCGCGACCGGAATAGCCTCCACGGTGATACTCGTGATGCTGCAGGCCGCGCCTTCAGCGCACGCCTACGCAATGTCGCCGTTGTTCACGCAGCGTCTCGCGCAATCAGGCTTGCAGGCGTTGGACGAGTCGGGCGAGCTGGGCGCGGCGGTACAACTGGGCGAAGCGTCGTCAAAGCTGCGCATTTACGCCGCGCTTGCGAACTTCATGCCGCCTGGCTTTGCGGCTAACGCCACGGTTGCGACTTATTATTCTGAGGAAGGAGCATCGTGCGACGCGGGCTGCAGGCTCGCCTCGACCGCGCCAGTCAACGGCTTCTGCAAGTGTTCCGAGTATTACGTTTCGTTCGCCGACCGCACTTCCTCCGCGAACGCCACGCTAGTCTCTTCAGCGCGCAGGATGTTTTACAGTTCGGAAAGGTTCGGCATAGCTACGTTGGAGGTGTGGCCGTCGTGAAGCGAGGATTCATTTTCACGCTCGCGATAGTCGCGCTGGCAGCAGTGCTGGCCGCCAACGTTGGGATAAGCCCCCAGCCTCGCATGGCTGCCGCGGTGCAGGAATTGCGGGCTACTGCAGTTTCGGCCGCGTGGGGCGACGTGGCTGAAGACCTGCATTTCATGATGGGGTTGAACGCGACGAAAGTTGCGGAAAACCTTTCATTCAACGACGTCCTCCCCGCATCGAGAAACCTTTCTAAGGATATAGCGGCGTACGGTAGGTTTGTTGATGCGTATTACTCTATCGCGTCGCTCAACGTCACGGTGACCACGCCCGGCGGCTTGCAAATGCCTCTCTCGCAAATATCCCCGCCGATAACCGTCTCGCCGTTCGGCTTGAACTACACCTATCCGGCGGGGGGCAACGATGGGCCGTGGGGCAAGCGCGAGCTTCAAGTGACGATTCCCGAAGAAAACTTCAGTTCGCTCGCAAGCGCCGGCGTGTCTTTGCGCGTGCTCGACGGTTGGGTGAGCGACGCCTACGACGGTTCGTGCGCGTTTTGGAGCCCTTCGCACGAGTGCACTTTCGGCACGCAGAACTGCCTGCACCTTACGCTCGTCATTTCCGACGCGAACACTTCTTACACTTCGACGTGCGGGCCGTTCAACGCAGACCAGCAAAGCAAGATTACACTGAACGTGCAGAACTATTCTTCCTCCGGGTGGATTCGCGTTACGGTAGGCCAACTGGACCAAGGCAACCTCCTTACGGTGAGTTTCCAGAACACGCGGGTGGCGGTGAACTCGAACTTCACGTTCACCACCAGCGATTTCGACGTAGATTTTCCCGTTCGCCTGGCGGTGAACGACTCGTACTTCGGCGAAAGCCGTTCGGCAGCGATGAGTTTCGCCTGAAGGAGTTTGCCGCGTGGCAAGGGTTTAATAGGCTTTAAACCGTGATTTCGAGGGGGTTTCAACGAACGAGAACATAGAAACGGTTGTAGACCGGCTTGAAGAGTACGTGCGTTCGAGCAAGGACGTGTCGCTTAAGGACGCAGCCAAGGCCATCGCGCTGTCCCAATCGCAGACGGAAAAGCTCGCGCTCATACTCGAGGAGAACGGGTTTCTTGAAGTTCATTATACGCTAGCCGGCATAAGGCTGGTCGGGAAGTCTCCCGCGCGCGAAGAGGACACGCGCGAGGTTCTGCGCAAGAAAAGCGAGGCGTTTGAGGAATCCGAGCGGCTTGAGCGCGAAGTCATGGCGTCGGAGTCGATGATGAAGTTTTTCGAGAAGGACATAATGCGCCGCGCTTCAATCGCCGAACAGCTTATTGCCGAGCTCAAGTCGCGCCGCGAGGGCTTCACGCGCAAGGAGCTGGAGTTCGTCAAGTCTGAAGTGAAACTCGCCTGCGGCCAGCTTGACGCGTTCGCCGAAGAGCTCATTGCGCTCGAGTCGAAAGAGTCGGAACTGCGCGAGCGGCTTGAATCCTTCCGTTTAGAGCTTGAAAAACTCGAGGTTTCCGCGCCAGCCGTCGAGCACAACGTCTTGCAACGCGCGCTGGAAGAACTGCGCGGCATTGCCTTTGAGATTGCAAGTTTCGTCCGCAGCAAGCTCCGGGCGCTTTCGCGTTTGAAGAAAGGCCGGCGCAGGCGGCGAAGGATGCAAGCAAGCCTGCCGCCCCGCAAAACGACGGAAGCCATGCCCGTGGCAGTTCCCGCAAGCACAAAACCGCCGCGCAAGAGCGGCGCGAGGAAGTGAAGGCGCAGATGAAAGTAATTGACACTTACAACGTAGAGAGCGAAGGCGTGCCCGCCACAGTGGCGATAATCGACGATCCGCACGAGTTCGTGAGGACGTACGAGCTGCGGCACACTAAGATAAAGGAAGCAACGCGCGTGGCGCTCACGTACCTCAAGGAGAAGATTATCGAGTCGGTAAACATCAAGATTTCCGAGATAATGGATCCGCGCGAGTCCGACCACATAAAGGCGCGCATATCCGCAAAGGCGCACGAACTGATGGCTTCCGAGCTCGGCGGGGTGAGCCGCGAAGAGGAGAACGCGCTAGTAGGCCGCTTGATTCAAGACATGCTGGGGCTAGGCGAGCTCGAGCTTATTATTGCCGACGAGAACCTCGAGGAGATAGTGATAAACTCTTGCCGCGAGCCGGTGTGGGTGTACCACAAGAAGCACGGTTGGCTCAAGACGAACGTGGAATTGGCGAGTGAGGAACAGATTCACAATTACGCTTCGATAATCGGCCGCAAGGCCTCGCGCCAGATAACCAACCTAGACCCGCTGATGGACGCCCATCTATTGTCGGGAGACCGCGTCAACGCGACGCTATTCCCCATCTCGACGAAAGGCAACAGCATCACCATCCGCAAGTTCGCCAAAGACCCGTGGACGATAGTTAGCTTCGTGGCGAACAACACGCTGAGTTCCGAGGCGGCTGCCCTCTTCTGGACGGCGTTGCAATATGAAATGAACATCCTGGTTGGGGGCGGAACGGCAAGCGGAAAGACGAGCCTACTTAACGCAATACTCGCATTCACGCCTCCCAACCAGCGCGTGATAAGCATCGAGGACACGCGCGAGCTGCAACTGCCCGATTTCCTCCACTGGACGCCTTTAAGCACGCGCCAGCCCAACCCGGAAGGCAAGGGCGGCGTGGAAATGCTAGACTTGATGGTAAACTCGCTCAGGATGCGGCCCGACCGCATCGTGCTAGGCGAAATAAGGCGCCAGCGCGAGGCGGAAGTGCTTTTCGAAGCCATGCACACCGGCCACAGCGTGTACTCCACGCTGCACGCGGACGACGCGTCGCAAGTCCGCAACCGCCTCACCACCCCACCTATAAACTTGCCCGAATCCATGCTGGGCGCGCTCCACCTAATAGTAGTGCAGTACCGCCAACGCCGTGCCGGCGTGCGCCGCACGTTCGAGATAGCTGAAGTGGTGCCTTCAGACAACTCCGTGAGCATGAACATACTCTACAAGTGGGACGCGCGTGAAGACAAGCTAGTGAAAGTCGGCGACTCACTCAGAGTGTTCAGCGACCTTTCGATGCACACGGGCCTTACCACCAAGGAAATAATGCAAGACCTTTCAGAAAAGCAGGTGGTGATTGACGGGCTTATCAGCGAGAACCTCGCGAAAGTTGGCGATGTGGGCCGCGTGATCGCCCGTTACTATCGCGAGCCGCAAGAGGTGCTGGCCGCGGCCCGCAACGGCGCGCTCGCAAAGCTCTTGTACGTGGAGTGAATGCCTCTTGCCCCAATTGATTCCCTTTTCAATACTCCCCCCGCGCACGCTCCAGTCGGCGGCTGAACGCATCCGCGGCACGAGCGGCTTCGCGGCAGCCATCATGCCTTCCCTCAAAGAGAACCTCATGCAGGCGGGCTACGATTTCGCGCCGCGCGAGTACGCCGGAATGGCGTTAGTGGCAGCATTAACTAACGCGTTTTTCTCGTTCGTCCTCGTTGCCGCGCTCGGCCTAGGCTTGCGGATTAACATGCTGCCCGCCGCGGCAGGCGTTGCGATACTGTTCGCAGCCGCCACGTTCTTCACGATACTGATATACCCGCGCGTGGTCGCCAAGCGCCGCGCGAGGAAGCTCGAGCACAACATCATACCCGCGCTGCAACAGATGCTCATACAACTCAAGTCGGGCGTGCCGCTCTTCAACGCGATGGCGAGCCTTTCCTACGATTACGACGAGGTGAGTGAAGAGTTCCGCAAGCTCACGAAAAAGATAAACTCCGGCACGTCCGAGCTGGACGCGCTTTCCGAAGCCACGCTATCCAACCCGTCACCCCAGTTCCGCAAGGTGCTATGGCAGATTTCCAACGCGCTGAAAGTCGGCAGCAACCTTGCCAGCGTGCTAGACATACAAATCCGCGACCTCACGCGCGAGAGGATCGACCAGATACGGCAGTACGGCCAAGAGCTGTCCCCGTGGACGATGCTGTACATGATGGCCGCCGTGATAGTGCCGTCGCTCGGCGTGGCGATGCTTACCGTGCTGGTGGGTTTCCTAAACACCACCGTGCCCAAGACCGCGTTGCTCGCCGTGCTCGCAGGCCTACTAGGCTTCCAAGTTTTCTTCATGAACTTCGTATCGACCAGGCGCCCCGCGGTGTAAAAATGCAGCCACACGCCTACCAAAAGATAGCTTCCCTCTACCCGCGCCGGCTGGTTACGGCCACGTCGGCGTTGATGACGCAAGGCGGCGTGGAAGGCGTGGACGCGCGGACGTTCCTCGGCTTCGTCACTTTCTTCGCGATTTGCGCGGGCGTCATAGCGTTTTTCCTCGTGCCCTTCGCCACTGCCGACCAGACGGTGCGCGCCGTCCTCCCGCCGGGTATCGCGGTGGCAGTAGCCGCGCTATTCTACCTGATGCTTATGCTTAACGTCGAGTCGCGCGCCTCGCAAATAGAAGCTATGCTTCCGGACGCGCTCCAAATAATTTCGGCTAACATCCGTTCGGGGATGACTCTCGAGAACGCCATCTGGAGTTCCGCCCTCCCCGAGTTCGGTCCCTTGCGCGACGAGATAAAGCGCGTGAGCGCAGACACGTTCGGAGGCGCGCAGATGGGGGACGCGCTGATAAAGATGACTCGCCGCGTCAGGTCGAGCATACTCGCGCGTTCAGTCAAGCTGATAAATGAAGGCATACGCATGGGCGGCGAGATGGCGCCGCTGCTCGAGGCGGTGGCGGTTGACATACGCAACTCGCAGTTGCTGCGCAAGGAAATCGCGACGAGCACGCTCACGTACTCGATGTTCATAGTCTTCGCTGGCGTCATCGCCGCGCCCTTGCTTTTCAGCGTTTCAACGTTCTACGCCGAAATGAATTCCGACGTGATGCAAAAGCAACTTAAGTCGGGTTCGAGCAGCGCAAAGATGCCTACTGCGCCACAAGCCAGCGGCATGTCAAGCCTCCCGGGAATGAAGCCCGGCGGGAAGGTGGATCCCAACGCAATAACGCCTACTGACGTCTATTGGTTCTCCGTCGCCAGCCTATTGATAACCACGCTGTTTGCAGGGCTCATAATAGGCTTGATACGCAACGGTAAGGCGCTCGCAGGGGTGAAGTACGCGCCATTGTTCGCAACCGTAGCGCTGGCCGCCTACAGCATCGCCCTCGCCACAATGCGCGCCGCCTTCGCCGGGCTCAAGTGATATGCTTTAAAGCGGCGCGCGCACCAAACAATCTCATGGCAAGCAGGCTCTTCCTTGTAGGCATACTCGCGCTGGCGTTATTCGCCACTGCAGCGCCGCAGACGGGCGCGCTCGTCTCGCGCGAGGAAATACCGTTATTCGCAGGCTGCAAAATAGTTCCTTTCGGCGTCGGGGGGTTCTCGGCGGTTGTAACCCTCAAGCAAGGCGGCATTGATGGCGCGCTCTACTCTTGTGGCGGTAGCGGGTACGCCGAAGCGGCCTGCAAGTTTTCTTACGGCTGGCGCTGTTCGTTCAATTGCCCCGCAGGCACGCAAGTTGCTAGCCTCGAAGTTTCTTCCGGCTCCGATTCTTACGCCTGCAGTTGGGACGGTTCGAAGAGCGTGAGCAGCTGGGCAGTCAACAGCAACTACCACCCCGGCTTTTTAGAACGCATCATCGCCACTTTCCTGCGCGCAATAGGCCTAGGCTGACAGCATACCGCCGGAAACCGCGGCGTAAAGCATCAAGAACCACACTATCCTCAGCGTGCGGTGACGCGAGAAGAACAACAACGGCAGCAATAAAATATAGTGAATGGCGAACAACGGAATGTAAAACAACGTGGCTGCAAGGCCGAAGCCCCTGCGTTTTGTGTAAGACCTCTTCACCGCGTCCACCGAGTTCTTCAAGTCCGGCACGCTGGGTATCGAATATATCGCGAAAGAGAATGCCAGCCACAGGAATGCGAAGCCCACGGCTGCGTCCTGTGCCGCTGCGTCTTGCAGCAACAAAACAGCAAGGAAATTGTTGAGGAAGAACGGGAATAGGCTTATGAGCACGGAAGAGCTGGCTCGCACGCGCGTGTGCACCACGTGCCCGCCCCGCGGGCTCCACAACACCGTCTCGAACACGCGCGAGCCGGCAATCACGCACGCGGCGTAATGCGCCAGCTCGTGCATCACCAGCCCCGGGAAGAACAAGTAGTTGAAGTTGACGTTCAACGCGCGAGAGAGGAAATACCCTTCAAACACGTCTTCGTTCTCGCGGCCTTCCAGCGCGTCGTCCGAAGTCATTTCCGAAACCCCGCAACAGCCGCCATCAGCAACCGCAGCCGCTCCGCCTCGCGTTGCCTCGCCGCGTGCGCTGAAATTGCCAGCATCAGCATCCTCACGCGCGTTGAATCATGCCGCTTTCGACGCTTGAACATAGACTCGTGCCGCTTCGGCAGGTGAACTGCGTGGCAGGCGTGAACCCGCCGCCTAGCAAATCGCATGCAAAAATATCTCTCCACAACGGCTTAAATCCCTTGCTCACGCTAAAGCATCGCGTGAAACACGCGCCCCCCGCAGTTTCCGTTCTTCGCACCCTCGCACGTTTCCACCGCGGAAGCCTTTCGCACCTCGGCCGCGTGAAGCGCAACTCGCGCTCGGGGCTCGCGTTCAAAGTGCTCGTAGGCACGATACTCTCGCACCGCACGAAAGACGCTAAGACGGAAATTGCCACGAACGCCCTGCTCGCGGCGCTATCCACTCCTGCCGCGATTGCCGCTGCGCCCATTGCCAAGATACGCCAGCTCATCAAGCCCGCAGGCTTCTACAACTCGAAGGCGCGCTACCTCAAGGAATGCTGCAGCCAGTTGGTGGCGCGCTTCGGCGGCGCAGTGCCACGCTCAATGGAAGAACTCACGTCCCTGCCGGGCGTGGGTCGCAAGACTGCGGGTTGCGTGCTCGCGTACGCCTTCAACCTTCCGGCAATCCCCGTGGATAGCCACGTGCACCGGGTTTCCAACCGCCTCGGCATAGTGTCGACGCGCACGCCGGAAGAAACCGAAATGGCGTTAATGCGCGCCTTGCCCCGCAGCTTGTGGGTGCAGGTGAACGAACTGCTCGTCCTCCACGGCCAGACTGTGTGCGTGCCCATATCGCCACGCTGCTCCGCCTGCCCCCTCGACCGAGAGTGCCCCAAGAAAGGCGTCAAAGCCCGGCGTTGAGCCCGAACGGTTATATTGCCTGCCGGAGTGAACCATTGCGTGAGGAAACTTTTCGCCCTTGCAATCCTTTTTTTGTTCGCCCACTCGGCAGCGTGCCTTCAAGAGCAAGAACTATCGGGCAACTCGAGCATCGTGTCGCAACTCGTGCGCGTTAACGGCAACGTGTCATTCCCGCTAGTAATACCCGGATTCGAGTACGCCTCCCCCCTGCGCGTCGAGTGGGCCGTGCCGCAAGAAGCGCTGGTCGGCATAAGCGCCTACAACGTCACCATCAACGTTTCAATGCGGCCCGCTGCAAGCGATTCAGGAGTGTTCTTCACCACTGCGAATGGCACGGCCACGCGTCTCCTCGAGTTCCAACTTTTCTGCATACTGGCGAACGCCTCGTGCGCGCAAGCATCCTTGCTTTCGCAAGAAGTTGAAGTGCGCTACCGCGCCGTTGCAGGCGCGCAATACCCGCGTACTGAAAGCATCGTGGTTACTGCCGCCGTAATTTCCCAGCTCGGCAGCTTGCTGGAAGGCGCGCCCCAACCGCTTGAAGCGACCCAGACGTTCGGCATTCCGGTCGAAGCGAACGGCACGAAT
>JBBSWX010000012.1:10415-14658 GCA_038046065.1 Microcaldota archaeon
GCACGGATGGCACTACGCCCGTGGTTACGCCGCAAGCAAGCCAAGGCGCGTTGCAAGGCGCGGTGGAAGTCGTGCAGCAGGCGGCCTCGCGCGGTATTCAAGCCGCGTCGGGAATTACTTCAGGCTTGGGCGCGGTTGCTTCCGCGTTCGACGAGGAGACTACTTCGGGAATAACCACGCAAGCGTCAAGCGCAGGCGAACCGCAGCAAGCAAACGGAACTGAACGCCTGCCACTAGCCGCAACCGTACTGCCTGTACAGTTAATTCATGTAGCAACAATCACACCAACCCTCCGGCCAGTTGATGCAAATTCCGGCGCCACCACGGGCTGGAGCCCTGCGAAACAAGCCGGCGTAGGCGCGTTGCTCCTGCTGCTTGCGGCGTTCTTGTACTTTCTCTTCGCACACCGCCGCAAGCGCAAGAAAGCCGCGCCTGAAGATCGGATTGTGGAATTCAATAAAGAGCTGCCGGACGGATAGTAATCCTTCCGTTAACGTAACCGCTACTCGTCCGCCTGGGCGAGCACTTGCATGTCGAGCGCGGTAATCTTGCCGCCCGCCGCCAGCTTCTCGCGGATGGCTTTCGCGCGTTCTTTCATGCTGGTGTGCGTGCTCTTCGCTTCCAACGCGTGCTTTTCCGCTTGCACGCGCCTCTCCGTAGCCTTGACTTCAGCCTTTTCCTCAAGCGCGCCTGAAAGCTTTTCTTTCAACTCGCTTTCAGTGTCGCGCTTCTCCCCCAAGGCCTCGAGGTTCGAACCGATCTTTCTTGAAAGAGAGTTTGCCTTGGAAGACTTTTGTTCGGCAAGCTTGTGGAGTTCATTCGCCTTCGCGAAGTCGGCGTCTATCGCCGCGTCAAGCCTCCGCAGGCGTTCGATGAGCCCGCGCTTCTCTGCCGAGAGCTTTCGCATCTCCGCCTTCTTGCCTTCCAGCCCCGCGGCGGGCTTGAGCATCTTCTCCACCGCTTGAAGCTGCTTGCTTACGAGCTTCTCCTCGCGCGGAGAGCGGCATTCAGTCTGCAACGCCCATTCGAGCGCATCGGCCTTGCGCTTCAGCGTCCCGTAATCGCCGGTAACGAGCGCCTCAAGCACGCGGGCAGACTTGTCCAACTCTTCGAGCGCGGCCTTCACGCGCGCCAACTCGGCGAGCACGGCTTTCTTCTCTTCCACGAAGCGCTTGCCTTCCGTGCTAGCGGCGTCGCGCGCCTCGCGGCTTGCCTTCGCTTGGCCAATGCAATCGCGCAATTCGTTTATCGCCTGCGCGTTATCCTGCGATATCTTGCGGCGTTCGGAAGCTGCCAGCTGCACCTTGCTGTCAAGATCGGAAATCTTTTCTTCGAGAGGGGCTTCTTCAGGCATGTTCTTGCGGCCCTTGCATTCCCGGAGTGTGGCGCGGCGCCTCCGGGAGTTCCAAGTCTATCTCTGCGATTATTTCGTCAAGCTCTGCGCGCTGTTTTTCAAGCACCTTCTTTATCCGGCGTATGCGCTTCTCGTTAAGGGAAATCTCGCGGTACTTGCGGCACGCCTTGTTGAAGTGCTCGATGGACAGCGTGTGGTACGGTTCGACATCCATTCCCGTAGCGATGTCCGTGAGTATCTCGCCCAGCAGCAGGTTCGCGCCCACTTTCACGTCGCGCTTTATCTGGTGGTCGTTCTTGAGCGTGTTGCGGATTATGCGCACGACGCGAGCATTCGGAAAGGGCAGGTATTCCGATTCGGCTTCATCCTCGCTTAATTCCTCGCCTTCAGGCTCGATGTCCTCCTGCTTAACTTCCGCAGGCCCGGCTTCAGCTTCGACTGGCGCCGTGCCTTGAGATTCCTGCTCGTCAACCATGAAAACCCCTCCCGGAAAACCCCCGCAAAAGCCGTTTCGGAGGCTTACTGTCCTTTGGCTTGAGAAGCCTTTTAAAACCATTTCAGCAGCCGGCGGCAGGGCGCGCAGCCGAGCCGCCGCCTCTGCAAACGCGAGGTATAACTATTATTGTTATACTATCAACTTTTTGATAATAATGCTCGAAAAAACCGTTGCCGGGGGTTGGCCGCCTCAAGGTTTTTTTGGTGGGGGTATTTAACCCGCCGGCGGCACGTTAACGATGTCGATTACCATGGTTGCGTTCGTCTTCCTCAGCGCTGGCAAGGGCACGCGCTTGTGGCCCATCACGGAAACTGCGCCAAAGACTATGGTGCGCGTGATGGGCAAGCCCATAATCGAGTGGGGCGTGGAGGCCGCAGTGCAAGTTGCGGAGAAAGTGGTTCTAGTGGTGGGCGCGGACGGCGGCGTGATACGCGACCACTTCGCCGGAAAGCCTTATGCGGAGAAGCTTGAGTTCGTTGCGCAGGCAGAGCAGAAGGGCACGGGCCACGCGTGCCTCACCGCCCGCAACGCGGTTAACGGGCCGTTCATAGTGCTTAACGGCGACACGTTCTACAACCCTTCTTTCTACGCCCTTGCAGCTGCGGAAGCGTTGAAGGGCACGCCGTTCATAGTGGGCAAGATGGTGGAGGACGCCAGCCCCTCCGGCCTGCTGCAAGGTGAAGGAGGCTTGCTGAAGGGAATAATTGAGAAACCTCAGCCTCCCGGCCCGGGCGTGATATTCACGGGTTGTTACTTCGCGCAGCCGGACTTCTTCAGTTACTTGGAGCGCCTCTCCCCATCGCCGCGCGGCGAGCTGGAAGTCACCGACGCCTTGTGCGCCTACGCCCGCGACCGGCAAGTGCGGATACTCGAGCACACCGGCTACTGGAACGACGTGGGATATTACTGGAACTATTTAGACACGAGCCTCTATTGCCTTGAAAACATAATGCCCGACGCGCGTACGGGTCAGGTTGACGATTTCGTGACAATCGAAGGCAAGGTGTTCATCGGCAAAGGCAGCCGCATCCTGGCCGGCACTTTCATCGAGGGCCCGGTTTTCATTGGGGATAATTGCGTTGTCGGCCCCGGGGCTTTCTTGCGCAAGGGCACGGTTCTCGAAGGGGGCAACCACGCGGGCAATTCTACCGAGATAAAGAACTCCGTCATCGGCCGCGGCTCGAACGTCCCCCACCTTTCGTACGTGGGCGACTCGATACTTTGCGAGAACGTAAACCTAGGCGCCGGAACCACGGTAGCAAACCTCAAGTTTGACGAGACGCCCGTCGAGGCCGAGATTAAAGGCCGCCGCGTTAGCTCGTTCAAGCGCAAGCTCGGCTGCGTGATTGGCGCAAACTCGCGCGTGGGCGTGAACGCCACGATAAACTGCGGCGTGCTCATCGGCAGCAACTGCCGCATCTACCCCAACGCGTGCGTGATGCGCAACGTCGAGAGCGGCGCTTCAGCCAAGGACACTGGAGGCGGCTCCGATTGACTGCAAAGGAAACAATGTTTCACGCTTACGACGTGCGCGGCGTTTACGGGACTGAAGTTACCGAAGGAAAGTTCGAGAAGCTTGGGCGCGCGATGGCCGCGATGGCCGACCGCATTATTTTCGGCAGCGACTACCGCAAGCACAACGACTCGCTGAAAGAGGCGTTCCTCGCAGGGTATTCCGGCGAGGTGCTCGACGTGGGGGACTGTCCCACGCCTGCCGTGTCGTTCCACAGCCGTGAGTGGGGCGCTTGCCTCACCGCTTCCCACAACCCCGCAGGCTACAACGGCCTGAAACCCATTCGCGAGAGGCACGTGGCTTTCTCGCGCGAGCTTGAACAGCTCGAACAAGAGTATTACTGCGTGGTGGCAGAAGGCAATAACCCTGCCGGCGGCAACCATATAACCGTGAATGAAGCCAATGTCACCCCCGCCCCGGAATTGCTGGCAGAATACCTAGACGCGCTGCCCGCCTTCGAGGGAGGCGTTTTCGACCTAGGGGGCGGGGCGGCTTGCAGCGTGAAACAAATATTTCCCGAAACAATCTTCTGCCAGCCCGACCCCGAATTCACCTGCCGCGATCCGCTGCCTGAAGACGCGAGCCTCACCAAGCTAAAGGAAATCACCTCGCGGCGCAGCGTGCTTGGCTTCGCTTTCGACGGCGACGCCGACCGCGTGATGGCGGTGGACGAAGGAACGATGATTGACGGCGGCATCGCAACGTGCCTCATCGCGCGGCAGCTGCTCGAGCGCGGGGACAAGATAGTTGTGAACATTGATTTTATGCAAGAGACGAAACAACGGCTTGCCGACGAGGGGTACCGCGTGGTCGTCTGCCCCGTGGGCACCAAGTACTGCGTCGAGGCGCTCGAGCGCGAGGGCGCGAAGCTCGCCGCCGA
>JBBSWX010000013.1:0-10230 GCA_038046065.1 Microcaldota archaeon
ATGAACACCGGCGGGTATATTAGCGTTGAGACAACTAACCGGGCGATGCAGTACTCGCGCACAAAAGTCGCTGGGACGCAAGACGAAAACCAGTTTGCAGAACCAAGCGTAAGGCTTTACGTGGAGAACAACCCGGCAATATTCGAGGACGCGGACGCGAAGAAGGTCTGTACGAGCATCAATGCTGCAGGAAAACAAACTGACGTATACCTTCCCGCGCGCGAGTTCGGTTCCGGAAAGTTTGACCGATTTATGCAAAAATACGGCCGCAACGCTAAGTTCATATGCTTCGAACCAAGCGCAGCTTATGCAAAAATTAGCTTATACCCTGCCGCAATGGAGTTTGAACCTCACCATATAGCGGAAATAATAGCTCACGAGAGTGCACACTCGCTGCGCGGCACCTATCCTCCGACCGGCTTGAACCCCGAACAAGCAGGCCGGGATACTGAAAACTTTGCGTACACGGCGGGTGCGATGTTCCGCAGGGACGCGACGAGGCAAGGTAAAGTAGGCAAGCGCGCCTGGAACGGGTGCGGCTATAGCGATGCTAAGAATCTCGCGCTAGTCCGCATGGGGGTATATAAAGTGGGAAAGAAAAGGGGATAATATGCCAATTTATGCAGGAACCAGAACGTTCGCTGAACGAGTGGCTGCAAAGATAGGATACGCCAACCCAAAGCAGATTGTTACGAGAATACCGGCCAATCACCTCTTAAAACCAGCAAGCCGCCGCGTCAGCACGTTGCAGTCAAACATACTTGAAACGATCGCGAGAAGCCCAAAAACCGCGTTCGTGCATACCGTTCCCCTAGGTAACGCGCCGCAAACACAGCTTTCGGAAATTTGGAGAACCTCGCTTAGAAACGTCCACGGTAACGGAGTCTACCGCAAGTTCCTATTAAGGCGACCGGGCGTAAGGCTGCTGTATGATACTAAAGAAACGCAAGTCGTAGTTGCGCCGTTACTTACCGCAAACCACCTGCTGAACGAAGCGCCCGGAAGGTTTAGCATCGTAACGCAAAGCCGCGGCAAAAAAAGCGTAAGACGCGCAGGATGCCTGCCGGGAATAGTGGGAATGGCTATAGTTCTCGGTGGGATTGCCAAAATCCTGCCTAAAGTGGGTCAACGCAGCGCCACGAGTGTTGCAACCCAAGTTCCATACGCGTTAATGGATGCTGAAACAATGCGGTCAGTACACCGGCTCGAGCACTTCCACACTTGGGCTGCGTTGAACTTCATTCTGAAGATCGGCGGCAGGTCGCCGCTCGATGTAGAAACGCTCAAGCAAACGGAAAAGCTTGCTGAACAACTCGACTTGCATCCCCTTAACGTACTGCAGGCTTACACAACGCCCACAAGCAAGAGTGCTGCCCGCCAGCAAACGACGGATGCCGTGCTTGGCACGGTAAAACTCCGTTCAAAACGCGGCGATAAAACTTGGTCGAAAATGGCGGCCAGCCTGCGCGCGGCGAAAATCAATCCCAAAGACCTCGAAGTGCTGGGCGACTACCACGAAAAGCGTTACGACTATAACCTAGCCGTAGAAGAATGGCCAAAAATGTTTGACTCGACACGCAATTCGCAGCGCGCGCCTGCGAGGACAGCGCGCTAGTGCCGTAAACGCCTGCTAGAAAGCACTATCGAAAACGAATTATGCCTTCGCGCGCAATAGAATGACGGTGGTAATTATGGAATTCTCGGAAATAATGGCTTCGCGTTACGCAACAAAGACGTTCGACGGCAAGAAAATCCCGGCGGAAAAGCTTGACGCGCTGCTGAATATGGTGCGCCTCTCCCCCTCGTCCTACAACCTCCAACCGTGGAAAGTCAAGGTGGTTGAAGACACGGGAATGAAAGCCAAGCTCGCCCCAGCTGCGTTCAACCAACCGCAAATAGAAAGCTGCTCGCAACTGCTGGTGTTCTGCGCCGACTCGGATTTGGATGGAAAGGCCGGCGCGCTGGAGAAACTCTTGCTGGAAAAAGGCGCGCCCAAGCAAAGCGTCGAAGGCTTGATGCAAATGGTGCGCGGAATGGTTGCGGGAATGACTGCGGAACAAAAGTTGAGTTGGGCGCAGCGGCAGACGTACCTCGCCCTTGCCACAACCTTGTACGCCGCCAAGTCGCTTGGTTTCGACGCTTGCCCAATGGAAGGCTTTGACGCAAGCGAGTTCGCCAAAGTGCTTTCGCTTCCCGACAACCTCGTGCCCACCGCCTTGTGCCCAATCGGCTACGCGACAGGCACTCCCCGGCCTAAAGTGCGGTTCGAAAAAAGCGAGTTGTTCTTCTAGCGACGCGCAGGCGCAAACGCCCCAACACGCGAAATTGCTAACGCAGTGGCAACGAACTCCGCGTGGCTCCACACTAACGGCGACACGCTCAACGGCCTGCCGTCCGCCGTGCTGAACTGCTCGGCCATCAAACCCGCCTGCGAAGCCCGGCTGCAACACCACTCGAAAAGCTCGCGCGCCTTCCCCGCCTCGCCCGTCTCGGCAAGCCACCGGCAGTGCCACAACGTGCAAATGAACCACGCGTTCGGCGCGTGGCTGGGCGCGCGGTGGTAGTAATCATTCTCGTAACGCGCCACGCCGCCGCCCTTCACGCTCAACTCGCGCGCGATGGCATGGCCGGTTGAAACCATGCGCGCATCCCCCGCTGCCACGAGGCCAAACTGCCACAACGCGTGCAGCGACGAATCCACTGTGCAGTCAAGCTTGCCTTCGCAAACCGCGCGCGCAAAACGGTTGTGCGCCTTGGACCACAAACCTTCCAGCACGGCCTTGCGCACGCCTGCAGCAGCAACGGCGTAAATGCGGCTGCGCTTCAAATCCCCCGAAATTTTTGCTAAAGCCGCTCCACCGCGCAACGCGGCGAACACCGTCGCGCAGGCGAACGCAGTCGTGCCCCGCCGTTCTTCCCACAAGTCGAACGAAGGCAACGGCAGCCCGCCATCGTCCCGGTAGCTCGCAAGAAAATCTAACGCCTCGAAACCAAAAGCG
Organism: Microcaldota archaeon; assembly: GCA_038046065.1. GTDB lineage: Archaea > Micrarchaeota > Micrarchaeia > Norongarragalinales > UBA97 > JBBSWX01. The sequence goes on from JBBSWX010000013.1 coordinate 3,000, forward strand.
CGCATCACACGCTTTACGAAAGCCTTGCTGCCAGGCGCGCCTGCCAGCCTCGCCAACAGCCATATGGGCAACGCCGTCTCATCCTCTTGAATAGGCAACTGGGGTTTGCCGTGCGCATCCGCCCACGCGTGCCAACTGCTGCCCACACTGCGGTCAACGCAATACTTGTGCAAAAACGCGCCTTCCACGCGAGGGACGCAGGAAAGGAATTCCAGCAACTTCCTGCCGAACTTGGGATAGCCAGCTTCGAGAAACGCTGCCGCAACGAGGCAAGCGTCGCGCGGCCACACGTAACTGTAAACGTCGCGGTTGAATTGAAGGTTGTCCGCATCGCACGCCGCGATAATCCCGCCGGCATCGTCGCAATGCAGCCGCATCAACAACAGCGAACGACGGTAGAGCCGCAACGCCTCGCCTGCCAAACCGGGCTTGCGCGCCTTGCCCGCCCAATTCTCCCAATAACGCGCGTTTTCAGCAGCAAGAACCTCGGGAGTGGCGGAAAGTATCTTACGGTGAATCGCCTCAACGTCCTGCAAGCCCTTGCCAACCGCAATCCAATACCACGCTGAAGCCTCGCCACTCGCCGGCAGTTCAAGCTTGAACTCTAGAGTCGAATCCACGCGGCCTTGCGCAATGGGGTTGCCGCTCAAATGGCCGTCTTCCGCGTCGCGAAACGTGCCTTCAAGAAAACGGCCGTGCAAAAGCGTGTCAGCCGCGCCGCAAGCGAACGACGCCGGCGGCAGCCCGTCGGCAACGCCGCTGCACAGGAAATGCCGCTTGCGCTTGTAATGCACCACTCCCCCCGAAACCGGGTGGAAGAATGCAGTGTCGCCGTAATCCTCGCCGTAGGCACGAAAGTCTTGGTGGAAGAAAAGCTTGCAGCTGCGCGCGTGAGGCAACGGGTTGCGTACCGTCACTTTGCGTAGAAACGCGTCAAGCGAATGGTGGACGAACGCCTCGTCCCGCAACGAGAGCTGCAGAAAATCGCTTTGCGCACTGCAATCGGAATTCAACGAGTCGCCGGCATAGCTGTAATTAAACTTCCAGCTCTTGTTCAACCACGAAAAGCGGTGGTCGCAAAACAAGCCCACGCGAAACTGCCTGCCGCCTGCGTGGTCTTCCAAGCCAACTTGCGGCCAGCAAAACTCGCGCACTTGAAGAAACTCGTCAAGGTTGACGAACAGCCTGCCGTTGCCAAGCGAAAGCTGCCGCGGCATCGGCCAACTACCTCGCGCGCCTGCGCAGGAGCTGCAAGAGCTGCACGTTGCCGCACGACGCGCACCGCAAGTGTCCCGGCAGGTAGTCATTCGCAGGCATTCTCTTGAGCGGCCTGCCGCAGCAGGAAACAAACCCGACCATCGTAAAGACTGTTCCACGAACGGCAATAAAAACGTTCGCGAAACGCCAAGAATTGCGGGAAACGCGCGAAGCGTAAAAAACGGCGTTCGGCAATCGCGGCAGGCGCATTCGTCAATCGTGGAACGGTGGTAGTTATGTTCACGCGCGCCTTAAACGGTTAATGGACTTGCTGGGCAACCCCTTGCGCGCGCTCGAAGCGCTGAAATACCTTTTCCTGCGCGAGAAAGCCACGGTGGTAATACCGTGCCTCAATGAAGGAAAAACGGTGGCAGGAGTGGTGCGCGCGTGCCTCAAAACGCCCGTAACCGGCGAAGTTATCGTGGTGGACGACAACTCTAACGACGATTCCCGCGAGAGGGCGCGCGAGGCAGGCGCGCGCGTGGTGCGCCACCGCAAGACGCTGGGCAAAGGCGCGGCAATAATGACGGGCGTAAAAGCGGCGCGCAATTCGGTAATAGTATTCGTAGATGCCGATTTCCGCAACATCACGCCCAACGTGGTGGAAGCCCTGGCAATTCCAGTCATCGAGAACGAGGCGCAAGTATGCAAAGCCACGTTCGACCGCGAGGGAGGAAGGCTCACGGAACTGACTGCCAAGCCTCTGCTCGAGTTTCTCTTTCCCGAAGTGCAGTTGGAACAACCGTTGAGCGGCCAGTTCGCCGCGCGCAAGGAACTCCTCGAAAAACTGGAGCTCACGCGCGGTTGGGGAATTGACATCGGCGTGGTGCTCGAGTCCATAAGGCTCGGCGAACGCGTGGTGGAAGTCAATATCGGCCGCGTCGAGCACAAGCACCGGCCGCTATCGGAACTGTCGACGAGCGCGAGACAAATAGCAAAGACAATCCTCCAAAAAGCAGGTTTCCTCGCCTGCAAGCACAAGCTCATCGTGTTCGACTTCGACAAGACGCTCGTCGCAGAAAGCAGCATTGAAGTGCTAGCCCGCAAGCTGGGCTTCACGCGGCAACTGCAGGCGGAACGGCAAAAATACTATTCCGGCGCGATAACCGAACGAGAACTCACCCGCCGAATCGCAAGAATGCTGAAAGGCAGAAGCAATTCCGAAGTGCAGCAAGCCTCGCGCCTCGTGCGCAAGGCAAACTTCGCCCAAGAGACGATAGCCTACCTGCGGCGCATGGGATACAAAACGGTAGTCGTTTCCTACGCATTCCGGCAAGTGATTGAAGCCAGCTTCGGAAGGGACGCTTTTGACGGCATAGTCAGCCCAGAACTGGACGACAAGCGCGGGTTCGCCACCGGCAAGGTGACAATACCCCCGTGGCCCTGCGGACGGCGAGTGTTCTGCAAAGGCAAGGCAATCGCCGCGCTCATGCGCAGAATGAAGCTCAAGAAAAGCGAGGTCATCGCAGTGGGCGACTCGAAGTCGGACGAAGACATGTTCCGCCAGGCAGGCGTGAGCGTGGCAATCGGCGGCGACAAAATCGACGCGGCAATACGCATAAAATCACTATCAGAACTGCTGATAATCGCAAACTAGGTGCAACTGAATGGCCGGCGTTTCAATAATCATCCCCGCCCGCAACGAACAGGCGACAATAGGCAAGACCGTGAAAATCGCGCGGCAAGCCCTGCCGCACGCCGAAGTGATAGTCTCCGACTCGGGCTCGCAAGACGAGACTGCCAAAAAGGCGCGGCAGGCAGGCGCGCGCGTGGTGCGCTCGCGAAAAGGGAAGGGCAATGCAATGGCAGACGGCCTGGCGGCAAGCAGCGGCGGCACGATAGTGTTTTTTGACGCGGATATAAAGAACGCCACGCCGCGAATGCTGCGCAAACTCGCAGCGCCAGTAACGCGCGGCAAGGCGGCTGCAGCAGTAGGCGTCTTCGAAAGCCCCTACCCCCAAATATTCACCAACACGGTGTACTGGCCGCTTGCCAACACGTTCTTCCCCGAAGCCCGGCGCATCGCGCCCCTCTCCCCCCTAAGCGGCCAACGCGCAATGACCCGCAAGCTGGCGCTACGCTACCCCTTCCGCAACGACTTCGGCATTGAAGCCGCCCTCAACCTCGACTGGGCGGCGAACGGAGTGACGCCCATGCAAGTACGCCTCGGCAAGATAAACCCCGTATTCAAAGGAAACCTCGGAAGCAAGGAAATGCGCTTGCGCGCACGGCAAATTGCGGCTGCAGTAGTGGACAAGGCGCGCGAGTACGGACGGCTCGACAAAGCCACGCTCGCCAGCATCGCCAACGCCGCAAGCGCAGTGGCAACGCTTAAAACAAAGCGGCGCGTATGATAGGTATGGCGCCGCCTCGACTAGGGCAGCTGGCTCGCGCGGGCGGCGGCATCGCACGCATCGTATTCAACTTCCGCTACCTGAAACTCACCGCGTTCGCAGCCAGCATAATCCTCGCGTACCTGCTCTTCAACAGCATGGATGCCGAAAGCTTCCTGGCGGCACACTACGAACTGCGTAACGCCGCCGCGTTCATCAGCGGAATACTGTATGCATTCGGCTTCACCGCGCCCTTCGGCGCAGGCGTGTTCATACTACTCAACCCCCCGACGGGCGAGGTGTTGAAGCTCGGCGTGACTGGCGGGCTGGGCGCGGTCGCGGCTGACTACATCCTATTCAAGTTCGTGCGCCTGTCCTTCAATGACGAGTTCGACGCGCTGAAAACAACCCCCGCCATACGAACGGCGCACTTGAAGTTCAAGGCGTTCCTGCCCGAAAAAGTGCGCGAGTACACGCTCTTAGCGCTGGCAGGAATATTCATCGCATCACCACTGCCGGACGAGATAGGCGTCTCGCTCTTGGCGGGATTCACCGACCTAAAAGAAGGCCAACTCGCCCTACTGTCCTTCGCGCTTAACACCGCGGGAATACTCGTCCTTCTGGCAATCTAACAAGGCAAATAAATACCTTGCGCGCACTCCTCAAGAAAAGGATTCGACAATGCAAGAACAATTCTTCATACTCGGCCTGATACTGCTCGCCGGGTTCGTCGCCAACTGGATATTCGCCCGCACGCGAGTGTCGCAAGTGCTGATACTCCTGGCGCTGGGCTTCCTCCTCGGCCCCGTCGCAGGCATCGTCGACAGCTCTAAAGGCTCCGTACTCGCCGACCTCACGCCCTTCGTCGGCGCCCTCGCACTCATAATCCTCCTGTTCGACGGCGGCATCACGCTCAACGTCTTCGACCTCGTGAAAGTGCTGCCACGCGCGACGGCATTCACGCTCTTCGTATTCGCCACATCAATAGGCGTAACAGCCATACTCGCAAAAATAGCGCTAGGCTGGGGATGGGGCAACGGCCTGCTGCTCGGAGCCGCGGTAGGCGGAACAAGCGCAGCCATCGTACTAGCCATGCTAGACAAGGCGCGCGCCTCCCAGGAAAGCAAGTCTCTACTGGCGCTCGAGTCCACTGCGACCGACGCGTTGTGCATAGTCACCGCATTCGTAATCATCCAAGTGCTCAAGTCTAACGTGGCGATGGACGCTTCAAGCATCGCCAACCTCATCGCGGCATCATTCTCCATAGCGCTGATGGCCGGCGTGGCTGCAGCTGCATTGTGGCTCATCGTGCTGCGCAAGCTCAACAAGCACGCGTTTCCCTACATGCTCACCATCGCGGTGGTATTCCTGCTTTACGCACTCGTGGAAACGGCTCGCGGAAACGGGGGCATTGCCGTGTTCGCTTTCGGCCTCGTGCTCGGCAACGCCCAACGCGTGGCAGAAACCTTCAAGCTCAAGGGCGACTACGCACTCAAGAGCGAAATCATGGCATTCCAAGGCGAAGTGACGTTCTTCACCCGCACGTTCTTCTTCGTTTTCCTCGGCCTCGTAATCACGCTGGAAGGCATCACGCCCACCATCGCAGGCATCGCCGCCGCCCTCTCGATACTGCTGCTCTTGGCGCGCAAGGCCGCCCAGAAAATCATCCTGCCCCAAGCGCGCGACGCACAACTCGTAACCTACATGATGCCACGCGGGCTGGCTGCAGCCGTACTGGCCGGCCTGCCCGCGGCGCAAGGATTGCGCGCCGACGGCTTCGTCGAAATCACGCTCATCGTCATAATCATCTCGAACGTAATCGCAACGCTAGGCGTGCTGGCGCAACCCTCCCCCCAAAAACTGCGAGCGGCACAACCGACGCCGCCCGCAACAGAACCGCCCGGCAAGCCGCGCATCGTGCCCGCCGAAAAACCGCCTGCAAAGTAACGGCAGTAGGGAACTAGCAAACACCCGGCCAGCATCCTTCGCCAGAAAACATTCAACCACCCGCGAAGCCAATCAAACCACGCCGCTTATTACCTTGCAACGCCAAAAAACATTCGTGGAAACTAACGGCTTAAGCGCCGAACTCGCGAAAACCGCGGGTTACGCCACGCCCACCGAAATACAGGCAAAAACACTCGCGCCAATACTGGCAGGCGGGGACGTGGTGGCGCGCGCGCCCACCGGAACCGGCAAAACGGCTGCGTTCGCCATTCCAGTGCTGGAAAGGATATTGCGAAAAGAAATCTCGCGCGCAATCGTCATCGAACCCTCGCGAGAACTCACTATCCAAGCGGCTAACGAAACCCGCAAAATCGCCGGCAGCGCCGCCGTGCGGGTAGTTGCAGCCTACGGGGGGACGCCTCCCGAAAGACAGGCGGAACTCATCAAACAAGGCGCGCAACTGGTGATTGGCACGCCCGGCAGGCTGCGGGAACTGCTGCAAAGCGGGGTGCTGAAGCCCGGCGGCGTGAACTGCCTCGTGCTGGACGAAGCCGACCGGCTGCTGGGCGAACAGTTTTCCGACGACGTGTGCCACATCGCGTCACGCCTACCGCCCCAACGGCAAACGCTGTTGTTCGCAGTGCACATGCCCCAAATGCTGCTGGCTCAATGGCAGGAAAAACTCTTGCGCAAGGAATTCGCGCAAATAAACGCCAAGCAAGGCGGCGACATAACGCACTACTACGCCGTCACCGGCAACAAGACGAAGACGCTAGCCGAACAACTGCGCATCCACCCGTGCAAGTCGCTAGTTTTTTCCACTACCACGGAAGGCGCCGACCAGCTCGCAAAAGAACTGCGCTTTCACGGGGTATACCCCTTGCTGCTGCACTCGAACCGCGATTCCGACGAGCGCAACTCCGCGGTAAAGCGCTTCAAGCAAACTGACGGCAGTGTGCTGGTGGCAACCGACATCGCGGCAAGAGGAATGCACTTCCCGAACGTCGCGCGCGTCTACTCGCTCGAACCCACCGCCACGCCTGAAGGCTACTTGCACCGCGCCGGCCGCACCGGCAGGATGGAAGAAAAAGGCGAGTGCATCACCCTATGCACTGCCGGCGAAGTGAAGAAACTCGTGCAAACCGCCAAAGCCGTCGGCATCGCCGTAATTGAACTGCCGCCTGCAAGTCACGATAGGTAAAAGTCACGCGAAATAAAACTCGGGAATGCGAATGCCCGCCGCTCACGCAATAATCCTCCAACCGCACTGCAACCGTGTTGTTCTGCCCGAAGTTGAACGCGGCCGAGCTGCTCAACTCCACCGGCGGAATGCACCATCCGTCCTAATCGCTGCACGTGGAACCGTCACAATTCCACACGACCTCGCCGCCCACCACGCCAGTCGTCCGTGAAATTCGCAGACCCCACTAGAAACAAGCGCGCAAGCGCGGCGTTCAGCTCGTCTGGCAACCCCCGGCAGCTGCGCGCACCAGACTGGAAAGCTCCAGCCTCACCCCGCGGTTGCCACCCAACCCCAAGCGCCTCGCGGGAACCCCGACTCGGCAATGAAAAAGCGGGCGCGGCGAGGCTGACGGCGGCACGGTATTGCTTAACGACAAAGTAAAACCTGCACGGCAACGCCGCGAGAAAAAGAAAACGCCGAAAAAACCAAGGACACTACTTTTTCGTCGCCG
>JBBSWX010000014.1:0-3281 GCA_038046065.1 Microcaldota archaeon
TTTCTTACCGAGATTATATAATCCGCCTTGCGCAGCACGCGCTTGCCTACGAGCGAGTCGTAAAGCCCTCCGACGAGCGTATAGTGTGGCGCGATGCCGACAGGCCGGGCGTTGTGCAGCGTGACGATGTTGGGCTTGCAGGCGCGCTTGGCGTAGGCGATTGCGAGGTTGAAGTCGGGAAACCACCGGTCTTGCAAGTGTATTACGTCGAAGTCGTGTTTCGCGTCGAGCTCTTGCAGCGAGCGGTAGAAGCCGGGCGCGACTATCATCGGGGGCGGGTAGTAGCGGGGGATGCGCAGTTCGGTGCACGGAATCCTGTGCACGCGGATGCCGCGCAGCGTTTCCTCTTCCTTCGTTCCCGCGAGCCTTCCGGTGATTACGTGCACTTCCACGCCTTGCCGCGCCATGGCAGCGGCTAGTTCGAGCGTGTGCTTCTCTACGCCGCCTGAAAAGGGGTGGAATAGCGCGTTTGCTATGAGTACCTTTAGTTTTCCCACGATAATCTTACTGATGCCGAATATTTAAAAGCCGGCGCGAGCAATGCTTTCTATGCCTAATCGTAAGCTTGGCGTCAAGACTAAGGCGGCCAACGTTCGCGTCAGTATCGTGGTTCCCACCTTCAACGAGGAGAAGCTCATCGGCCGCACGTTGCGCAACCTTCGCGCGGTGACGCCTGCCGGCACGCAGTTGATAGTTGCCGACGGCCGCAGCAAGGACCGCACGGTCGTCGTGGCTCGCAGGTTTGCGCGCGTGATTTTCGAGAAGGGTCATTCAATCGGCTCGGGCCGTAACTCCGGGGCAGAGGTATGCAAAGGCGGCGTGTTGTGGTTTGTTGACGCCGATACTTTCCCGACGCGCGCCTTCTACCAGGGCATGGTGGAGGCTTTCCGCGACCCGGCAGTAGTGTGCGTAGGCTGTCACGTTATGCCTGAGCATGCGAGCCTTGCGCGCAGGGTGTTCTTCCACTTTCTTAACTTTATTGTCGCGGGCACCGTTGCCGCTGGCTGGCCGTGCATTGCCGGGAGTTGCGTGGCTTACCGGCGCAAGGATTTTGAGGCGATGGGCGGTTTCGACACGGAGACGGCGAGTGCGGAGGACATGGAGCTCTCGACGCGCGCCGCCAAGCGTGGGAAGGTAGTGTTCCTTTACCACGTTTCCGTCCCGACTAGCGACCGGCGCGTGTGCCAGTTGGGCGTGCTTGGCCTCTTGAAAGACTGGGTGCGTACCACGGTAATGTTCCTATCCGGGAGGAAGACGAAGGCGTATTTCGCGCCGCGGTAGTTTTCGCGTTGTGCTAGCGCGTTTTTAGCGTCGCGGTGGCGTTTTTTAACAAGCTTGCGCATACTCTTTATCGATGGACTTAGCAGTCGCCTTCGAGTACGGCTTGGCGTTCCTAACGATTTTCGTGACTGTGTTCTTCCTGCTGGTGTTGCTGGAGAACCGTGGGGAGCTTAACCGCAGGCTTGCCCTCCCGCGCCGGCTGCCGTTGGTTTCGATAATCATTCCTGCGTTCAACGAGGAGGAAAGCATCGAGGCTACGATAGAGTCGGCGCTCGCGGCGGATTACCCGCGCAAGCAAATAATCGTTGTTGACGACGGTTCGACTGACGGCACGCTGCGCATAGCGCGCCGCTTCGCGCGGTGTGGCGTGCTGGTGTTGCACCAGCCGAACCGGGGTAAGGGCGCGGCGCTTAACTTGGGGCTGGGGCACGCGCGCGGCGAGCTCGTCGCGACTCTTGATTCTGACTCGTTCCTCGAGAAGGATTCGTTGCGGAAGATGCTGCCGTTTTTCAGCAACCCTCGCGTGGGCGCGGTCACGTCGGTGATGAAGGTGCACGAGCCCCGCACTCCGTTGCAGCGGCTTCAGCGGCTCGAGTATCTTGTGACGGTGTTCAACAGGCGCTTGTTGTCGTTCATCAATGCCATCAACGTCACGCCCGGGCCGTTGAGCATGTTTCGCCGCAAGGTTTTCGACAAGGTGGGGAGGTATGACGAGCGCAACATTCTTGAGGATCAGGAGATGGCGTTGCGCATCCAGGCGGCGGATTACGAGATTGCGTCTTCGATGGATGCCGTCGTGTACACGCGCGTGCCTTCCACCTTGCAACAGTTGACTCGCCAGCGCGTGCGTTGGCACCGGGGTGGCATTCGCAATATGCTTAAGCACTATTACCTCGTGAACCCCCGTTACGGGGATTTCGGGCTTTTCGTGATGCCGCTCGGCATCTTTTCCGTGTTTGCGCTTTTCGCGGTTTTTGCCGTGGCCATTAGCGCGTTGCTTTCCGGCAGTCCTTTCTTGCAGTACGGGCTTGACGCGGTGTTCTATTCGCTTACGCCCCTGCATTTTCTTTCCGCCATAATTTTCGTCGGCACGGTGGGCTGGGCGTACGTGGGCGTGAAGTCCATCGAAGGGGAGGGAGTCAATCCTGTCGAGCTTATGGCTTACGTGTTGTTGTACGCGCCGCTCATCACGCTTTTTTGGGTGGTGACGGTGTTTAAAGAGTTGAAGCGAGAAAAGTTAAGGTGGTGATGTTCTTGCGCGAGATTAGCTGGAGGACTTACGCGGCGGCGTTCGTGATAAGCCTTTTCCTTTTCGGTGCTGGCGTGCTTGCCGGCGTGTTCGCGTCGCGCGAGCTGGCAGGCTCGTTGTCGAGCGAGATTGCCAACGTGCGTGCGAGGGCGGTGGAGCTGGAGTTGGTGAGCCTCATCGAACCGGGCGGCAGCGGGTGTGGCTTGCTCGAGGGTCAGTTGAACGAGTTTGACGCGCAGACTGCCTCCATAGACCGTCGCGTGGACTTGCTTGGCCGCCAGCGCGGGCCTTTCGCGCAGGATTACGTGCAGTTGAAGCGCGAGTTCACGCTAATGCAACTGCGCGACTTGCTTCTCGTGCAGAAGCTTGCCAACGCGTGCAACCGCACTGTCGACACGGCACTGTTCTTCTATACCAACGATTGCCCCGACTGCACGCGGCAAGGCGAAATCGGCCCGCTCGTCAAGCAAGCCCGTCCGGAGGCGCGCATTTACGCGTTCGACGCGGGCTTGGGCTCGCCGGCGGTTGGCGCGTTGATGGGTCTTTACGGCGTGAAGTCATTCCCGTCCCTCGTGGTGAACGGAAAGCTCGTCGAAGGCTTCACTTCCGCGGAGGGAGTGTTGGCGCGTTTGAGTTGATGGCGCATCAGTGCCGAAAGCCGCGCGCCGTAGTTACGCAACCTTGCGGTAGACTGTTTCCAGCTTGCGGCAGCACGCGTCTAGCGAGTATGCTTCCGCTTTCTTGCGGCAGT
>JBBSWX010000015.1:0-6107 GCA_038046065.1 Microcaldota archaeon
CGATTATTCCAACGGCTAGCATCGCGGCGCCGGCAGCTTGCAGGGGCGTGACTGCCGCGCCTGCATACGCGTAGCTCAACACGGCAGTTATGGGCGCGCCCAGCAGGAGGATGCTGGTGGCGAGCGTGGCGTTCAGCCCTTGCAGGGCGCGGTACCACGTGGTGACGTAGAGTAGCAGCAGGAGGGAAGTGGCGGCTATCCACTGCCACTGCAGTCCCGTGAGGTTAGCGGCGAGGCTTATTTCGCCGGTGGTGGCGAGCCACGCTGCGGTGAAGGCCGCGCCGAAAGCCATTCTTCCGAAGGCAAGCACGTCCGGCTGAATCTCGGAGAGCAGTTTTTTAGAGAGGACGTTCTCCCCCGCCCACAGCACGGTGGCCGCGAGTATGAGCAGGCTGCCGTAATCCCACGCGGGCGTGGAGAGTTGCAGGAAGAGGAAGTTTCCAGCGAGCAGCAGTATTGCCGCGGCGAGGGTTTTTGCGCCGGGCTTTTCCTTCAGCGCGACGAGGGAGATGGCGGCGACGAAGGCGAACATCGTCTTGTGGATGAATGACGCTTGCGCGGCGGCGGTGAGTTGCAGGCCGCTGAAGAAGAGAAGGAAGGGAATGCACCCGCCCACCAGCCCCACAGTTGCGAGGAGGAGCCATTGTTTGCGCGAGAGTTGTTTCAACTGCCGCCAGCTTCCCATTGCGAGCATCACTGCGGCGAGCAGCATCGCCACTAGCGCGCCGCGCGCGAGGGCGTACACACCGGAGTTTATTCCCGCCACGCCGAACTTGTTGGCGAATATTGCGAAGCCGCTTATTGCGGCGGTTGCCAACGCCCACAGTAACGCCGAAGCCACCATTCCACCGAACGGTGTTACTGCACAGAGTTTTTTAACGGTATCGCGCGGCTTAGTTGCGGCACGCGCGGGCTTGGCGTTCGGCAGGGCTGATGGCGCCGCTTATCTTCAAGGCTATTAATTGCGTTTCCAGTTCGTATAGCTTCAGGAAGGCAGACGCATTGCTGCCGAACAACAAGCGCAGGTTTTTGAGCGGTTCAGCATGCATTGCGGCCTTGCCGTGCAGGAATCGTTCTAGCGCAATTTGCCGCGTGGTCGCGTAGGCAACGCGCCTTTCCAGCGGCGTGGCTAGCTTGAACCCATTGCGTTTGCATAGTGCTTGCGTTGCAAGCGTGCTTGCGCAGAGGTGTATTCGCAGAGCGTATTCGGTTTTGGCGTGGTACCGCGCGTACGAGCCGGCGTCGTTTAAGGCGGTTGACAATCGCGTACGGCTGCTTGCGTCTTGGCGCAAACGGGCCATAAGTTTTTCTAGCGCAACGCGTTCGCTCTTTCGGTAGGCTGCAGCTTCAATGCGGCGCAGCTTCGCGTCGCCCGCTTTGTCATAGCGGTACATTGTTATTCCGGAAATGCCTTCGTTTCGTTGGCGGTTTTGCATACATCAATTCATTTCAAGCGCTTTTTATCGTTATCGCGGGGGCGTTCAGTTGCGCCAGTCGCGGTAATTGTGTTCGGTCTGTCCGATGGTTCTGTGCAGCCGGGCTATTATCAAGCGTTCTTCGAGTCCGAGCCGTTTAATGAACTCGCGCGCCTTTTCTTTGCCGAGCTTTCTTTCGAGCAGGCTCGTCTCGTCGACGCCCTTCCATTTGGGCAGGCTGGAGAACCCGCGTCTGTTGATGCCGCTCTTGACGAGTGCGTGTACCGCGCGTCTTGTGGCCGGGTTTTTAACACGCATCCAGTCTAGAACGTTTCTTGTCGCCAGCGCGTCGATGTAAAGAAACCGTTTTCGCGCGCATTCGCTGCCTGCTTGTGACATGCTTGCGAGAGCCGCCCGGTCTAAGATTGAAACTGCTTGCCGCGTGGTTAGGTGCGGGCCTAGCTTGCGGCACGCATTGCGAAGGGTTCTCGTTGCAGCCTCGCGCCAGGCGTCCTCGCTCTTTCGCCAGATTGACGCTTCAAACTTATGCAGCTTCGCATCACTCTCGAGAGCGAAGATGCCGCGCAGGTGTACTTCATCGATGGCATCAATCCCGCCGGGCGCTGCCCGGTAGAAGTGCCGGTAATTTCTTCCCGGCTTGGGGGCTTCAGCCATGCGTTTACTTGCAGCGAGGTGCTTTATTTTCGTTGTGCCTTGTTTTCGGCAACGCTTAAATGCTTGGGGGCGGTAATGTGGTGGCTGGCGGGGTTCGTGCCAAGGCGGGAGGGTTTTGAGGTTGTCGTTGTTTCGCTTGCGCAAGGGCGACTTGGGAAAGTTTTTGCGCAAGGCTGCGGAAAGCAGCGAGTTAATAGCGCCCTTGGCGTGTGCCGACGGCCTCGTGCGCTTCCAGCAGGTGCGCCGTGGCGATGGCGCGGTAACTGCGGACTTGGCGCGGTTGGACTTGAAGCGCCAGGCGTTTTTTCCGGCTAAAGAGTTTTTCTTTCCGCAAGAGGAGGAAGTGCTGGCGTTTGAGGGAGGCGGCGTTCGCCCCGTTCTTCCTCCGCGCGTTAAGCGCGTGTTTTTCGGCTTGCGCTTGTGCGACTTGAACGCCATCGCACGGCAGGACTTGGCGTTGCTTTCGCCGCCGGTTGACGCTTACTACGCCCGCCGCCGCGAGGGGGCGTTGTTGTTAGGGTGGCATTGCCGCAAGCCGCCGCACGAGTATTGCTTTTGCGGGTCGCTCGGCTTGCGGCAGGATTGTTGCGACGCGTTGTTTTTCGACCGCGGCGGGGAGCTGCTGGTGGAAGTGAACTCGCGGCAAGGTGAGGAGTTCATAAAGTCTTTCAAAGGGCTTTTCAAGCCTCGCTCCGGGGAGTTGACGCCCCGCGACCGCGCGATTCCCGGTGCTAGCCGTCTTGAAAAGAAAGACTTGTCGGCGTTTTACGATTCTGCCGCGTGGGAGGAGGGCGTGGCGAAGTGTTTGAGTTGCGCCGCCTGCACGGCGTTGTGCCCAACGTGCTATTGCTTCGAGTTGAAGGAAGAGGCGCCTTCGTGCGGCAGCTGCCCTACGCGGTCGCGTTGCTGGTCGTCGTGCCAGTTGGAGTCGTTCACGCGCGTGGCGGGCGGCTTCGTTTTCCGCAAGTCGCGCGCAGACCGTTTCAAGCACAGGATTTACCACCAGCTGCAGTATTTTCGCGAGAAGCACGGGGTGGACTTGTGCGTGGGTTGCGGCCGGTGCATTGCGGGGTGTCCGACGCGCATTGATTTCGTGAAGATAATCAACGGGTTGAAATAATCAACGGGTTGAAATAATCTACGGGTTGAAGTGAAGGAAGATGGCGGGTTGCGTTTGAATGGCTTGCAAGAAAGGTTGTTGCGGCGGCGCGGGCAGGAAAGGGAGCGCGAGCGGGAAGGGGAGCGCAGGCGGGAAAGGGAGCGCAGGCGGGAAGGGTAATTACCTTGCGCTTGAGGCTTGCCGCGTGGTTTCGTTCACGCGCGAGTCTCCCGATAATTTTACGCTCAAGCTTTCCAAGCGGTTGGAGTGCGAGCCGGGCCAGTTCGTGCAAGTTTCGCTGCCGGGCGTGGGCGAGTGCCCCATTTCCGTTTGTTCCGCGTCGGGCGAGCCTCTCGAGCTTAACGTGCGGCAGGTGGGCGTGGTGACTAACGCGCTTGCGCAGTTGAAGCGCGGCGATGCGGTTTTCGTGCGCGGGCCTTACGGCAAGGGTTATCCGATGGCGTTGCTGAAGGGCAACAGCCTCGTGCTGGTGGGCGGCGGTTGCGGCGTTGCGCCGTTGAAGGGCGTGGTGGAGTACGTCGCCCGCCACCGTGAAGATTTTCGCGAGGTGTACCTCTTCCTGGGCTTCCGCAGCCCGTCCGACGTTTTGTTCCAACGTCACCTTGCCGGGTGGAAGGCGCGCTACCGGCTTAGCGTGAGTGTGGATGAGAATCCTGCCAACACTTGTTTTGACGGGAAGGTTGGCTTCGTGACGAAGCTTCTCGAGGAGGCGCGGTTCGACAATTCTAATAAAGTGGTGTTCATGTGCGGCCCGCCGCGAATGATGGACGCCTGCGCGGCAGTGTTGAGGGGCAAGGGTTTTCACGACGATCAAATCTTTGTGAGTGCCGAGCGTTTGATGTACTGCGGGGTGGGCAAGTGTTGCCATTGTATGATTCGCGGCAAGTTCACGTGCGTTGACGGGCCGGTGTTCAGGCTTGACGAGCTGGGGGGATTCAAGGAATGAAACCTCGCAAGCTGTCCGTAGGTTTTTACGGCGTGACGGGGTGTGCGGGCTGCCAGTTGAGCGTGTTGTTCAACGAGGACGAGATACTCGAGCTTTTCGGGTTGGTGGACGTTAAGGCGTTCCCGTTCGTGCGCGAGCGTAACATCGACAAGAGTTTCGACGTGGCGTTCATCGAGGGACTCGTGGCGTCGCAAGACGACGTTGTTGCGGTGAAGAAACTGCGGGAGAAGTCTAAGGTGCTAGTAGCGTTGGGCGCCTGCAGCCACACGGGTTGCGTGCCGGCTTACCGCAAGTTCGCCCCCCCAGCCGATTTCGAGAGGCTGCAGTTCAAGAAGCGTGGCGGCATTACCGACGTGCCTCCCTCGCCCGTGGATGCGTTCGTGAAGGTGGATTACGTCATTCCCGGTTGTCCGCCGTGCAAGAAAGAGATTCTCAAGTTCATCAAAGATTTTGCGGCCGGCCGGCTGCCGAAGGCGTGCATTAACCCCGTGTGCGTGGAGTGCCGGCGGAATGGCAACGCGTGTCTCCTCGAGGGGGGGAAGCCGTGCCTCGGGCCTGTTACGGTGGGCGGGTGTGACGCCGTGTGCGTGAACGGGGGTTTCGAGTGTTGGGGTTGCCGCGGTGCGTTGCCTGACGCGAACTACCGCGCGTTCGCACAACTGTTGCAGGGCAAGGGTTTCTCGAAGAAGTTCATACTGCAGCGTTTGCGTTCGTTCGTGGGTTTGAAGCTTCCGCGCGAGGCGGAGGAGGCGCTTGAATGACGACGACCATTTCGTTGAGCCACATTACTAAGATAGAAGGCCACGCCACGCTATCTCTGCGTATTGAGCGTGGCAGGGTTGCCGAGTGTGAACTCTCTTCGGTAGAGGGTTCGCGTTACTTTGAGGGCTTGGTGAAAGGCAGGCATTTTAGCGAGGCGTCGGAAATCACTTCGCGCATTTGCGGCATTTGCAGTTGCGCGCACACCATCGCAGCCATCTCGGCGGTGGAAAACGCGTTGGGCGCGAAGCCCTCCCGCCAGACGTTGTTGCTGCGCGAGTTGTTGATGATTGGCGAGCGCATTCGCAGCCACGCGACGCACTTGTACTTCTTCGCCCTTCCTGATTTCGTGGGTTGCGAGTCGGCGCTCGCGTTGCTTCCCAAAAGGCGTGCTGACGTGGAGCGGGCGTTGCGGTTGATGAAGGCCGGGAACGCCATAATCTCGGCGGTTGGTGGGCGCGACTTGCATCCCGTCTCGGCAACCGTGGGTGGTTTCCTCAAGGTTCCTTCCCAAGGCGACCTCGAGTCTGTCGCGCGGTTGCTTGATGCTGCTGTTGAAGATGCGGTTGCCACCGCGCGGTTGTTCGGGGAGTTGCCGCTACCCGGTTTTTCCCGTCCCACGCAGTTCATGTCCCTCTACAACGGCCGCAGCTACCCGTTGCTTTCCGGCGGCATCCGCTGCTCCTCCCCGGCAGGGGGCGTCTCTGCGCGCGACTTTCCTCCCGGCGATTTCCATAAGTTCGTTTCCGAGTACCACGAGCCTCACTCTACCGCCAACTTTGTGGTGAAGGACGGCAAGTCTTACGCCGTGGGCGCGTTGGCGCGCGCGAACAACAACTTTCGCTTCCTTTCCCGGGAGGCGCGGTCTTTGGCTGGCGAGTGCGGGTTTTCCTTCCCTTCCGCAAACCCGTTTGCGAATAATTTTGCGCAGTGTCTCGAACTCGTGCATTACGTGGGCGGGGCGGCGGGGCTTTGCCGCGAGTTGGCCGGCTGTCGGTTGGAGCCGCTCGTCGCGCCGCGCGCTGGGGGCGCTTGCCGTGGCATTGCTGCGGTGGAAGTGCCGCGCGGCGTGTTGTGGCACGAGTACGAGCTTGACTCGGCGGGCGAGATTGCTTTCGCGAACATCGTCACGCCGACTGCGCAGAACTTGCGGAATATGCGGGATGACGTGGCGGCGTTCGTGCCCGGCTTG
>JBBSWX010000016.1:0-11280 GCA_038046065.1 Microcaldota archaeon
TGAAGGGCATTAGCGAAACGCTTCTGGTTCGGTTGTTTGCGCTGGTGTTGTTGGCAACTTCGTTGCGCCTCGCGTTCGCGGCGTGGTTCGGGACTGGCGGCAGCGTGGGCGCGCACGCAAGCCCTTGGCTTACTGGGTTGGGTTTTGTCGGAGGCTTGGCGTCGGCGTTGTTCGGCGTGAGCGGAGGGGTTGTTTTCGTGCCTGCCTTGACGTTGCTGTTCGGGTTTGGCGTGAGCGAGGCGGTTTCCAACTCGTTGGTAGTTGTTTTTCCCGTGGCCGTGTTCATCACTTGGCTTCGCCAGAGTTCATTACCGGTTGACTTTGTTATGGTGCAGCGGCTTTTGGTACCGGCGTTGGTGGGGGTTGTTGCCGGCGCGTTTCTAGTGGGCGTGCTTTCGGAAAGTTTGATAATGACGGGCGTTGCGCTGCTGTTGGCCGTGGTTGCCGTGAGGCTCGTCTTGAAGCCGCCGGCCGCAAAGCGTCACGGCATAGAATAGCGTTGCGGCGGCAGTTTGCTTGCGGCAGGATTACTTATTTCACCGGTTTCATTGAGAATTCGCAGTTCGCGTCGCCGGCGGCTATGCACTTTGTTTCTACGCACGTTATTTCTTTCGAGTATATTTTAGAGAATATCCCGGCCATGAAGCCGCAGAGGTAATAGTCGACGCGTTCCTTCGCGGCCTTTCCCGACTGCTTGAGCATGTGCCGGGCTATTGCCGAGTTGGCTTGCACCGTGACAAAGCCGCCTTCTCTAGGCGAGACTGATATTATTTTTGCCGTGCCGCCGAGTTCTATGACGTTGTGCCAGAGGTTTATCGAGTCTATGCCGCTTACCTTGAATTTCTCAAAAAGCTGTTTTGATACGTCCTCGGCGGCGAGCTTTCCACAGTCGTAGATCGCCGTGCGCCCCTTGTCGCCAAAGCGGTCTTGCATTATGCTGTGCATTTGCCAGTGGTAGTTTGCCGGGTGCATCACGTGGGGTATTTCGAATATCGACACGTCGCCTTCCGTAAAGTTCAGTTGCCTAGTCATGAGCAGCCGCTTGAAGAATCCTGAGAGCATGTCAATCGCCTTCGCGAATCTGTCGCATCTTGTCCCATTTGTCGTAGGTGAGCTTGTAGGCTTCCTCTTCGTTCACCACTAGCGTGTTCACCATTATTTCCGCCGGTTTGGGGTCGCTTACGGTCTTTTGTATGGCGTGCTTCAGTGCTTCGGCAAACTTGTTGGCGCGGTTTATGCCTATGAAGTGGGCGGATATGGCGACCGGGACGCCCGTCATTATCTCGACGAAGCCGCCTTTCTCGAAAAGGAAACGTTTGTAGAACTTCTCGCCGATTATGTCCTCGCCTATGAACACGAGCTGTTCCCCGAGTTTCTTTTGCAGTATGTTGACGAACGCGAAGAGCTTTACATCGCTTTCTTGCAGCTTCTTTTGGGCGGCATCTATCTGCGCAAGGCTCGCGTCTTCTTTCGTGGATTCTATGCCGAACGGCATGGCTTCAGGCAGGTCTATGAGCGTTACGTATGCGTGTTTGGGGCGTGGTTTCATCATTTCACCAGCCATAATGGTAGCGGTGCATTGTTTTTAACCATTCCTTCCAGGCTAGCCGTTAGGCTTGCCGCGGCGAGCGGTGGCTTATTGCCGTTTTCGGTGGACTTGCGGCACGGTCAGCCGGTGCAGGTAGTCGTTGCCTTCGTGGTAAAGCACGTCGAGCTCTGTCGAGTGCCGGATGCGTTTTATGTGGTGGGCGTGCAGGTATGTTGAAAGTACCTTGTCCTCGTTGTCGCAGAAGACGCTTACGGATATGCGTTTGTCGCTGCCGCTCGATTCGTTGAGTTCCGCGACGGCTTCCTTGAACGACGCGCACTTTTTCATCGCCAGTATGTAGAGCGAATGTTCCTCAGCTAAGAATTCCGAGTGCCGGTCGGAGGTCTCGAGGAGCAGGGGTAGCGCTTGCTTTTCCGATAGCGTGCGGGCGGGTAGCACTTCCTTGATTAGTGACAGGCGCTTGAGTTCGCAGAGCCGATTGTTTACGTGTTTGAGCAGCCTTGGTTCGACGAAGCCCACGCGCGTGGATTCCTTCATCGGGTCGCCTGCGTAGGCCGCGAACTCGCGGCGGGTTATGGCTGCAATTAATGCTGCGAGTTCTCCGTTCTTGCCGCTGGCGTCGAAGAGCGCCTTTAGGGAGTTGCAGGCAACCGGCCATTCGAATGCGGATTCGGCGATTATTCGTGCGGACTTCTTCAAGTCTGCGTGCTCGTCGCACACTCCCGCGCCCCTGCCGCTTGCGTGGCGTAGTATGGTTTTGCCGGTAAAGTGGTCTATGCGCGTTCCATTCTTGTCTTCCAAGCGCAGGCGTTGGTCGACGGTGTTGTCGTCGCCGAAGGCCCATACGGCGCTTGCGGCATCGACGAGTGAAAAGTTCTTGGTTTGCGCGTCGGCGGCGGTGGTATCCCACATTATTAGGTTCAGCCCGCTTTCGGGGTAGCCTGCGTTAAGGATGGCGCTTACCGTCGCGTGTGCCCCCATAAGGTCGTTTTTGCTCGGTTTTATTACTGCGGGAATGCCCAGGGTTGCGCACCATGCTGCCACGAACGCCGTTGCGCGCGGGTCGTTGCCGGGGGTTACCGAATACAGGAACCCGTCGAGTGGGTGGTAATTTACGTAATAGTCTTCGCCCGGAACAGGGTGGTGGTGAAGGCTGCTTGTTTTCAGGTTCAGGCGCTTTCGCACCAATGCTGGCACGTGCGCGATGACGTTCGCCGCGTCTCGCATGTGCTTTCGCGCGTAGTGTAGGGGCATGCCGGTCATTTTCACTACGTATTCGAGTAGTTTCGGCGAGTTTGCGTCTAGCTTGCGGGCTGCCCGTTCCAGGATTGCCTGGCGTTCGTCGAAAGACAATGCTTGGCAGTCCTTGGCTGCGGCGGATGCTTTGGATGCGATGTTCTTTACGTCAAACAATCCCGAATTTGGGGCTTGCGTCACGTAATCCGCGTAGAACGGGCTTGCCGCATCGAACCGTTTTCCGCTTAGGAGCGCAGGTTTTCCCGCCACTAAATTATCTAGTACTATCTTATCCATGCAGTTCGCCTCAACCTATGCAGCAGCCGGTTTGAACAACGTCTTCAGGCACGTCTATGCGCCCGACGTCGGTGATTATTTCGCTCTTAAGCCCGCAGCTGCACTCGCCGTGGTTTTTCAATACCATGGCGGAGTCTCCCGGCAGGTAACGCAGGTAGATGGTGCCTTCGCGCGCTACTGTCGTGTACGCAAGTATTCCCGGCTCGCCTTTCTTCGCGGGTACGAGCACGCCGCTTTCCTCCTTTACGACTTCTATCAAGTGGGGGCCGTTGAGCACGTGGAGGTTGTTTTCAGTGCAGAAGCGGTTTGCGTCGTTGTTGAATGCGGTGTTTGTGGCTTGCGGTATTGCTTCAGACGAGCCTAGCAGTGTGACTAGCGGCATATGCGCCGATTTAGTCCATTCCAACGCCTCGGGAATGAGCCGGTATCCGCCTAGGAATAACACGCGGATTTGTTTGGCGAGCACGTCGCCCCCGGCTTCAACGAGCTTGAGCAGGTTGACGCCCGGGCCTTTCTGTTGGGCTTCCGCTTCATTGACTGGCCCTTGCACAGTGTAGAGCACGTTCACACCGTAGTCCTTTATTATTTTTATGACGTCTTCGGCCTCTTCATTCGTGCGCTTAAGTATGCACGTCACGCCCGCCTTCTCGAGGCTTTCTTTCATCTCCTCGCCGCCTTTGTGCGTAGGGTTGTAGGTTATGAATGCCACGTCACCCGCCTTTATGCCTTCGTAGCGGGTTCCGCGCGACCATGCGGTGCTCTCGATTTCGCGGTCAAGGTGGGTTATGAACGTGGGCGTCGGTACCCCTCGCGTGCCGCCAGACTTGTATACGAAAGTTGCGCACTTGAGGTCGTTAGGCCGCATGACGTACGGGTCTTGCTTGACTTTTTCCCGTATTCCCATTCCGCCGTTTTCCGTAGCATCCTTGATTAGCGCAGGCAAGTGGTAGAAGTCGTCCATGGTCTTAAGCCCGCGGCCGGTTATCTTGCGGTCGGCGTAAGCCTTGCGGTATAAGCTTGGCATTACTTTTACGGCTCGGTCTACCTGCCATTTTGTGAACTGTAGCAGTATCTCCAGCATGGTCTTGCGGTCGATAAGCTCCCATGCGGTGGAGCCCCATACGCCGACCGGAACTTGCAGCGGGGTTTCGTACTTTCCTGTCTCGAAGTCTTCCAAGAATTCCTTGAAGCCTTCATCGACCTTGAGTTCCATGCCATATTCCTAGTTTATTTCGTGCAGGAGCTTGTCGTACAAGGCGAACAAGTCGGCCGTCAAGTGGCCGAATGCGGGCGGCAACCCGGGTTTGGAGCCGATTTCTCCAAAACACGAGTAGCCGACGAGGTTTGTGCCTCCGAACTCCTTCCGGAGCGTTGCCAGTTCCTTGCTTACGCCCTTATCCTGCAGTATTGCGCGGCGTGATGCGCACAGCGCAGCTATTACTAGGGAAGGCTTAGTTTCTTTAGTGTTTTCCTTCAGGTCCCGGACGACTTCGATGGGGGCATTCCGGATATACTTGGCGTCGGCGTCCATTATGTACGCAGACCAGCCCTCCACGAACGGGGCTACGTACTCCAGTCGGCCGTTGTTGTGCACGCCTGCCCCGCGGATTACGAAGTTGCCGTAGCTATCCGGGATGCCTAGCGGGTGCATCTGGGTTATCATCATCGAGTTCTTTATAAACTCGTCCTTCTTCATGCCCAGCGCCTCGCAGTACCAGTCCACGACGTTCTTGCCGGATATCTCGCGCACGGCATAACCATTGGCCTCGACCTTGGTTATGGCGCCGAACGTGTCAGTGCGCTTGCAGCCGTGAGCCAGCGACTGGGCGTATACTAAGCTGCAGGTGTTGAATAGGATGATTATACCATCCTTCAACACTTTGCCGGAGTGCAGCATCCATATGTCGTAAGGCTTGCCGCCGAAAAGCTTCTCCAGGCTGGTGCCGAAGCTGCCGCCCCATATGGGTACGTTGAGGCCTATCTCTTCAGAAATGCCTTGGATTATCTTAGTTTCATCACCCATTACCGGCAGTTTCATGCCGCGGGAGAATACTTGCACGTAGAACGAGGGGTGTTTCACCATCTCTTTCATGCTTCCCTTGCGCATGCGGGTGAACAGCAGGTACGGGTCGAGGTACTTGTCAATGGCAACCTTGCCCAGCGCGTCCACTACCGTCTTGCGCGCCACGCCTTGCGGATCCTTCGACACGTTGTCGTTGGACGCTGCGCCGACGTGCAGGTACTCGCTTTGCACGCACGCCACTACTACCCCCGTTCGCATTACTTTGTCCCCGTGGTAAACCGCGTCTGCCGAGCCGCCTATGAACTCGGAGTCCTTAAGCACGCTTTTGGCGCCTTCACTGAGTTTGTTAGGGTCGTATTCGCCTGCAAAGAACACGTAGCTTAGCGTAGGCTTCGGCATTCCTAACATCTTCAACGCGGATTCAGCCGCTTCCTTGCCTGCCTTGAACGCGTCCTTGTTTTCCGAAAAGCCCGTTCCCACATTCAGTTTAGCCATATCTTTTTCACACTCCGATTATTCAAGCATCGAATGGATGATTCTCATCTTTTCCATTTCATGCGGCCACGCTACGACCGCCTGTCCGATTTTTTTTACGTTTATCTTGTCTTCACGCGCGAGTTGGTCGAAATGGTATTTCAGGTGCGTCAGCACGGCTTTGCGTTCTTTCCCACTGCTGTTCGCTGCAAGGTAGCCCATAGCTTGTGCAACTTCCGTCATGTGCGTCGGCCACAGGCGTTTTATCATGTCGAGAACCGCGTTCCTATCAATCGTCCTCCGATGGCTTTTTGACATTCTCTCACACTCCAAACTTAAGATACTTTCTTAGGCCACTACCTTATGGCTAGGCCTAAAAACTGTGCTCGCGGTGCTTAAAAAACGTGCGTAAAGCCGTTCTAGGCCAGATTCAGCCGTCAAAACCATACATTATGGTGTGCCTTGAATAGTGTTGGTTGGGGCTAGGCCGTAACCATTTCACGCACCCGACGCGAAGCCCCAGCCTTCAGGCCGAGGTAATTCACTAAGCTGCCCACCGCCTACTTGAACACTTCATCGATTTTCCTTATCACGATGCCTTTGTCGGTTATTTCCAGCGGGTGTATGTCTATGGCATGCTTCGTGCCGCGCATCTTGCGTATGTACGCCGTGCGCGTTGCCTGGGAGCCTATGCCGAGAAAGCTAAGCATTATCACGCCGTCGCTGACGTACTCCTCAACATCGAACTTTGAGAAACTCATATTGTTCCCACTGCCGAGGCTCTGTTCAGGAATTTCGGTAGTCATTACTGCAGTCATCCCCGCCCTGCTGATTATGTACGAGAGCTTCAGGATCACCTTGCGAATGTCGTCCGGATCCTTCAAGTGGAATGCCAGGGCCGGAATCGAGTCTATCGCGATGCGCTTGGCGCCGATGCTGCGCGCCACGCTCACAATGTCAATGAGGATGCGGTCGACGTCCGCCTGGCCGGGCAGTATTGCGTGCTCCTCGTCGCTGGGCGCGCCTGCCCGTGCGCTCGTGCCGTCTATTATCGCTATCTTCTTGCGTTCTTCGAGGTCTTTAGTGTTCCACCCGAAGTTGAGCATGTCTTGCCGCAGTTTTTCAGGCATCTCGTCGAACGTTACGAACACGCCGGGCTCGCCGTACTCGGCGGCGCCGCGGTAGATGAATTGCATTGCGAATATGCTTTTGCCGGTGCCGCACGCTCCGCTTATCAGCACTGTGCGGCCTTTGGGGTAACCGCCTTGGATTAGTTCGTCAAGGCCGTAAACGCCGGTCTTGATGCGTTCGATTGCCATCTCTTGCCCGCTAATCCATTAAGCGCAAGACGTTAAAAGGCTTTCGGGCGGGCTGGTTTCGGCTAGTTTTACTGCTTGCTTTCAGGCGTTTTCCTGCCGCGCGCGGTGTCGGACGTACTCCGCAAGCAAGTGGTGGAAGACCGAGTATTTACCTCGTTCGACGCGCTTCACCGCGCCTTCCTGCACGAGCTTGCCTAAGTATGGTGATAGCTCGTTGGGGTTTCGTCCCAGCGCTGCCGACAGTTCCGAGAGCGCCGCTTCCCCGCCTTGCGCAGCCATATGCTTCAGTATTGCCTTGCTCGCGGGGCTTGCTTCGTCGTAAAACCGCGAGAAGAACGGCGCCAGCACGCGCGCAGTGAAGTCCAAGTCCGTAGCGTTCAAGTGCGCGGCCGAAATCGTGTGTTCCTGCGCCTGCAGCTTGTCGTAAGCCGCGGCCAGGTATGCCGTGAGCACGTAAGGGTGGCCTTCGCTCACTTCGTGCGCGCGCCTTGCCGCTTCGCCGGTAATCTCCGCGTTCGCTTGCGCGAGTTTTTTTCCTGCGAACGTGAGGCTTTCCGTTTGGCTGAAGTTCTCCATGATTGCAGGGGGAAACGTGCGCACGAGGGGCGAGAAGCCCGTGCCCGAAGGGCCGGTTATTGCCAGGTTGCCTGCAGGCACTATCATCACCGGCGTTCGGCTTACTTGAAGTTGCTCGAGAACCGCGCGCAAGTATAGTACGAGTTCCGCGCGGTTCCTTTCCAGCGCCCTTGCTTCGTCTATGAGGAACACTATTGCATTGCGGTGGCCGTCAAGAGCGCCCCACGCCTTTTGCAGCGCAGCTTGCAGGTTTGGCGTCTGTTCGCGTTGCCCGATGCTCACCTCGACGCCAGACTCCGTTTTAATCCGAATGCGGCTCAGCACGTCAAGCACGCCGTCGGAAATGCGTTTGAGCATCACATCTCCCCGCACTTTTTCAGTAATCCTGCTTATGAGTTCGCGCGCCAATGAAGCCCTGTTGAGGTTGTCGAGTTCGTTGAGCGAAAGGTATATTGTAAGCGCGCCTTCCTCCTCGGCGATGCTGCGGCACTTGTGCAGGAACGAGGTTTTTCCCACGCCGTAGCCGCCAATCACGGACATGCTTGCCAGCGAGCCTTGCGCAGTCTGCCGCAGCTTTTGCGCGAAGTCGCCGAGCTGCCTCTGCCTGCCGACGAATTCGGAAGGGTCGATGGGCGATCCGGGGTTGAAAGGGTTGGGCGGCTTGAGACCACCATCCGCTTTTTGCATACTATTTTTTCTGCAGCATAGTATATAAATTGCTTTGGTCGGCCTATTGTTGTAGGAGTTGCCGGAGGTTATTCCCACGCAGCCATCAGTAGCGGTAGTGCGATTGTCGCGTCGCACTGGACGTAGGCCGTGCGTGCGCCGGGCTTGATTTTACCCCAGCTTACTGCTTCGCGGCAGCGGGCGCCTGATAGCGAGCCGTCAAACTCGGTTGCGGTCGTGACGTACACGGCGTAATCCAGCCCCCCTCGGATGAGGTTGATGCCTATCGCGTGGTGCTTGGCGAACCCGCCCCCGAGGACGAGCGCGCCCGTCTTCTTTGTTGCCAGCGTGAGCGTGGCAAGGCGCTGCAAATCCCCCACCACATCTATCGTGAAGTTAGGATGGTCTTGCTTGAAGTACAAGGCATTCAAGCCGAACGCGCCGTCGGTTGGCGCGGGGCAGAAGACTGGAATGCCGTTGCGGCTTGCCCAGTGGAGGAACGAGTTTTCGTCGCTGACCGCGCGGCCGAGTTGTGCGAACATTTCGCTCGGCGAGAGGGGCGCGCCCTTGCTTTCAGCGAACGCCTTGGCGAAGAACGGCTTGAGCGTCTTCTCCAGCTTTTCGTAAAGCGTGTTTGGCGCGAGTATGTTGCCAATCCTGTTTGCGCCTTGCTTGCGCAGCTTCGCATCATCTTCCCAGAAGCTAGCGAGCTCGAAGCTGCCCGTAGCTTTCATCAAATCTTCTTCAACAGAGCCTACGCCCGTGATTATCGCGTGCACGCGCTTCTCGCGGCACAATTGGGCGATGTGCTCGCGCAACCCGCTTGACGCGAGGTTGGACGTGAACGCCAGGAATACCGTTGCTTTATCGGCGCTCATGGCATTGAGCACTCCCGCGGCGCGGTTGAGTTCGCTGGCTTGAAAACCCACGCTGGCGAAAGACTGGACGAGTTGGCGCGCCGTCATTTCCGGTGTTACCGGCGTTCCCTTGATTTTCACGAAGCTTCACCCCGGTCGGATACTGCACAACGAGCCTTGTTGCACTTGAACCACTTGGTTATTTCCTCCTCGGTTTTCTTCGCGTCGAACGGTTTGCACGAGAAGACATCTACGTTGCAGGCGCGTATTCGCGGGAAGGTGTGCACGCTGACGTGCGACTCGGCAATCATCACGAATCCAGAGAGGCCTTCGTCGCGGCGGTTGTCGATGCTTTTCACAACCGGTTTTGTTATCGCGCGCATTCCCAGCTTGGCAGGCATTTGCGTGAGGAAGGCGCGCAAGAGCTTCACGTCCCCCAACCTCGCTTCGCTGCAGTCGAAGCAATCGATTGTCAAGTGCATGCCTAGGCTCCCCACGGCGGGGGTGGCGCCAGCCGCCAGTTTTTCAATTGCAACATACCCCAAATCGAAGGCGATGATTGCCGCGAGCACCAGCCACTCGCCCGTCGCTGCGCTTGCCGCAAGACCCGCGAGCTTCAGCACGCCCCGGTTCTCCCCTACTGCGTGAACGATCGCGTTTACTTTCTCGTTTTTAAGCAGTTTTCTTTCGCTCCAGTCATGCAGCTTCTCGTCCGCCAACGCAGCGGCGGCTAGGAGGAGGAACAGTGCGAAGCTTAACCCTTGCGGAAAGCCAATCGCCGCCAGCACGCAGAGCGCAATCGCGGCGCCAACGTAGTGCGGCGTGCGGTCTATCTTTCCCGCAGCAATGTTGCCGGCGAGCATCGCGGTGAACACGGCCGAAGGGACGGCGCTTGCAGTCATGAGGCTTCCCAACAGCACGCCGTACGCCACTCCGGCAGCCTGCTGGCCGTATTTGAAGAAGAATACCTTGCGGTCGGCTTGGTCGTCGGCAAGCTTGACGAGCGCGCCCGTGACTACGGCTGCCGCCAGCAGCAAAAGCGTTTCCACCATTCCCGCCCCTAAGGCTTTTCGAAAAGCTTTTGCTTGCAATGGCTTAAATTACCCATTCCCACCAAATTACTCTTGCAGGGGTTTTCCATTTGACTTTGTTTCTGGGGGTTACTGGCACGCTTTGTTCCGGCAAGGGTTCGTTCGCAAAAACCATTTATAAAAAGTTTGGTGCGTTGAGCCTCAGCACTTCCGACGAGGTGAGGGCGGAGACGGCGGAGCGGGGCTTGTCGCTCGAGCGCGAGAATCTCCACAAGGTTGCGAACGAGTGCCGCGCCGGGCGCGGCGCGGACTTATTTGCCGTGCGTTGCGTCAACCGCATTCGGCAGTTGCCTTCCCTCCCGTCTGTAGTTATAGTGAACGACTTGCGTTCGTTGGGGGAGGTTGACGCGTTGCGCGAGGCTTTCGGCAAGGACTTTTACCTGGTAGGAGTGGGCGCTTCGCAAGCCACGCGTTTCAACCGCGTCCAGTCGCGCAGGCGGGCGGGCGAGGGCGAGCGCAGCTTTGCAGAGTGGAAGGCGCTTGATGACAAGGAGTGCCGCGGAGGCGGCGTGGGCGTGCAGAGCGTCGCGGCGTGCCTCGCGCAGGCGGACTTGGTGCTCTTCAACGATTCTACGTTCGAGGCGTTCGAAAGGGCTTCGGTTTCGTTGGTCTCATCGCTTTTACGGAAGCAGGAAGTCAGCGCGGCGGAGGGGGTTGCCGTGGTTGGCTTTGCGGGGTTCAACGCGGCGGGCAAGACTACCGCCTGCCGGTTGTGCCAGGAAGAGTTCGGGGCGTTGTGTTTTTCACTTTCGGACGAGATTCGCCGCGAGGTGTTGGCGCGGGGCGGCGAGCTTTCCACGCGCAATCTTATCGACGTCGGCAATGAACTGCGCGGCAAGCTTGGGTTGGGCGTGCTTGCCGAGCGCGTGGCCGGCCGCATAAAACGTTTGGGCACTGGAAGTTACTGCATAGACGCGTTGTTCAACCCCGCGGAGGCGGACGCCTTGAGGAAGGCGCTTCCGGGGTTCAAGCTTGTTTTCGTGGGCGCGCCGTTGGAAGTGCGTTACGCCCGTTTTGCTTCGCGCAGGCGCGAGGGCGACGGCCTTTCGTTGGAAGAGTTTCGCACGATGGATGCTGGCCAGAAGTCCGGCGGCTCGGCAGGCCAGAGGATTGATGATTGCCGCGCTGCGGCGGACGTGGTTGTGGAAAACGCCGGCAGCGAGGAAGAGTTCGCTGCGCGTTGCCGAAGCCT
>JBBSWX010000016.1:11380-12988 GCA_038046065.1 Microcaldota archaeon
ACTGCCTCGAGCTCGCCGTACTGGTTGTTGCGGAAGCGCAAGAGCATTAGCGTCTCCTTGCCGAGGAGGTAATCGCGTTTTATGTCCACCGCGGCTTGCGCGCCAACCGTGAGCTCGCTTAACTCGAGCATCTCGAGCGCTTCCTTGTCGAACAGAGTGCACTGCAAGTTGGCCGTGCCGTCGTCGATGACCGTGCGCAGCACGAGCGTTTCCTTCACTTGCTGGCCGCCGCACTTGCACGCCGCGCCTTGCGCGAGCTTCTCGCTGCACGCAATGCACTTGCGGGATACGCTCGCGCCCTTGATTTCAAGCAGCTTTGCAGTTACCAACGCCTCGCGACCCTCAGCAGCTTCCGCGAGCGTTATCTTGGGGTAATTGTCTTTCAGCATTTCAACTCGTTCCTTGAGCGAGTGGCCTTGCGGGTTGCGTATTATGCGCGCCTGCCAGTTGCAGTGCAGCTCGACGCCTCCCTCGCGGGGTTTGACGAAGCCCCCCTCGATTTTCACCGCGTCGCCCACCCGGCATTTCTCGAGCGCCTTGGCGTTGTCATCCCACGCTACTGCCCTCACGCTCGCGCCGCCGTCCGAGAGGGTTGCTGCGCACCGCAACCCCATGTTGCCATCCTGCCGCGTGAACTCGCTTGCCACCGTAACATCCATCACGCGGCCGTACACATCGGCGGGCTCGCTGGCCTTCAATTCAGTTATGGCTATTGGTTCGACGGGGTTTAGCAGCAGTTTCGCGTACTCTCCCGCATCCTTGCGTTTCACGACGCTTATGCGCGTGGTGAGCGTTGACTGGAGTTCCGCGCCGTTCTGCCCTTTCTTCACGCTCGCGTTGCGCACGAGCACGACGTCGTTGCGTTCGAGAATGCCCCCTTCGACAATGTCCACGTCGCGGTTCCATAAGACTAGCCTCGCTTTCGTCCCGTCGTTGACTTCCACGTTGCACACGCGGCCGCGGCGTTCGCCTTGCTCGGTCTTGCGCGCGAACCACTTGGGGGCGTAGACGTGCCACACTCTCGCAGCGAAGCTCGCTTGGCCGCTTTCCGCCAGGGCAACGCACTCCGCAAGCGGCATGTACGCCACGCTTGCTTGTGGTTTTGCCACTTCAACCCCGTTTTGGCGCGCGATTATCTCAACTGCACCTTCCCGCGTGATGAGCTCGGCGAACTTTTCGCGCACCGCCGTTATTTCCGCCTCTGCCTTTGCTGGCGTCCAGCCGAGTTTTTCAGCAAGCTGCAGTTCATTCATCATCCATCCCCCAACTTCGCCGATTGCCGCAATAACTGTCGTTCTGCCGTTGATTGTCGTTTGCAGTATAACGCTTAAATTCTTGCGGCAAGCCACTCTTATTATTATCGCATTCGCGGGGGTGCGTTCATTTGGTTGGCAAGGTTGAGAAGTATTATCGTGACGTTGTTTCGCGCGAGGGGGCAATGCTCTTTGCGCTCATCGACCCGGACAAGACTCCTTTGGAGAAGGGCGCGTCCATCGCCGCGAAGAGCGCCGAGGCAGGCGCAGACGTAATCCTCGTGGGGGGCAGCATAGGCGCGCAAGGAGTGGCGCTGGACGAGACGATAAAGCTCATCAAAGAATCTTCGGGAGC
>JBBSWX010000016.1:12998-17639 GCA_038046065.1 Microcaldota archaeon
CGCCCGTCGTGCTGTTTCCCGGCAACATTTCCGGCGTGTCCCAATACGCGGACGCAGTGTATTTCATGCATTTGCTTAACTCGCGCGATGCCTACTGGCTGAGCACTGCGCAGATTCAAGCGGCGCCGGTAGTGGCGCGTTCAGGCATCGAACCACTGCCTACGGCGTACGTGGTGCTCGAGCCGGGTCGCGCAGTTGGCTGGATTGGCAACGCGAACCTCGTGCCGCGCGACCGGCCGGATTTGGCGGCGGCGTGCGCGCTCGCCGCGCGTTTCAGCGGCTCGCGTTTTCTCATTACCGACAGCGGGAGTGGCGCGCCCGACCCTGCCCCGCTGCCGCTCGTTTCGGCGGTTGCAAAGGCTTGCGGCGATGACGTCCTTTACTTTCTGGGCGGGGGCGTGCGCACTCCCAAACAGGCGGGCGACGTCATCGCGGCCGGCTGCCAAGGCGTTCAAGTGGGCACGGCTTTCGAAGAGGGCGACTTGACGCACAAAGTGCGCGCAATGTGCGACGCGGTGAAAGCCGCGGGCAGGAAGCGCGCGTGAAGATTATTTCAACTCGCGCTTCCAGAATGTGAACACGTTCGCCACCCCGGCGTGCTTGCGGTAGTGTTCAACCACGAATGCGCGCATCTGTTCGGGTGTGGCGTACAGCCCGTGCGGGCTTTTTTCTTTAAGCAGCTTGTCGAGGCGGTCGGGCGTCAGTACTCTGCCTTTGGTTGCGCGAATTATTTCTTCCAACCCGAATTTTTCCGCTAGTACCTGCGCGTAGCCGCAGGCCACTGCGCTTTGTGCCATGTTCGCGTGCGGGGCGTTGCCAACTACGGCCAGCGCCACCAGTTCCTTCGCTAGGCTTTCCGGCGTTGGCGGCTGCCTGCGGGCTAGCGGAAGCCCGTTCGCGCCGCGCACTCGCGGGATTGAAATTCCGTTAGCGTCAAGCACCGGTTTCGTCTCGTGGTATTCCCCAGCCGCGTTTTTCACCGCGCTTGAAATGTGCGAGTGGGCGCTTCCAATCATAATTAACAGCCTTACTTTGTCCAGTTCCTTCAGGTGCGGGTACTGGCGCAGGAGCCTGTCGCGCATTTCCACGCCGTTCAGTTCGTCGATTATGCATTTCTCGCGCGCTTCAATCATCACTTTTCGTCTTAGCAACGCCGCCTTTCCCATTTCGCGCATCGCTTCGTTAGGTTTTCCATTTGTGAACAGTTGCATGGCAGCCTGTTCTGCGCCAGCCATCATTTCAATTCCGCTAGCGATTTCGCCTGCAGTTTCTACTGGCGGGTTCTCTAACCTGATTTCAGGTATTGCGCGTTTCACTTGTTCCGCGCGCAAAGCGTTCTTGAACCCTTCAAGCGGGGTTGCAGTCGGAATCGCGTTCAGCCTTGCAGCGGCCAGTTGTCGTTCGTCTTGGGTTGCCGCCTTTGAGCGTTGGTAGTATCCCGCGTAAAACGCATCTGCCTTTGCCGCGTCCTCGCGCCAGGCTGCAGTCGGATAGCCTTCCATTGCGATTGCGTCCGGCTGCGCATCTGCAATTGCCTTGCGGTGGTGTTCAAAGTCCGGCTTGCCCCCGTGGCCGCCGAAGCTGAAGTAGACTTCGAGTTTAGGCGGCGCCCGCCTTTCTTCAGCCGTCGGTTCTTTCTTCCCGCCAGCTGGTTTTCTTCGTTCAAACAACCATGCTGCAGCCCCCAGTCCGCCTGCTGCAGCAGCCGCTCCCGCGCCAATGATAAACTTGCGTTTCGATTCGACGGTGGGTGCGCCTCGTTTTCCGCCTGCCGCGCGTTTTTTATGGGGCGTTTTCTTTGGCACGATATTTTGTTTCCGCGTTTCGCATAATAACCTTTTGCAGCCAAAACTGCTTATGCTTGAAATCGACGGTTCGCAAGGCGAGGGCGGGGGGCAGGTGTTGCGTACCAGCGTTGCGCTCTCGGCGCTGGCTGGCCGGCCTTTCCGCATTTCGCGCATTCGCGCCAACCGCCCCAACCCCGGCTTGGCGGCGCAGCATTTGACTGCAGTGCGCGCGGTGGCGCAGGCGTGCGGCGGCCGCGTTTCCGGCGATTTTTTGGGGTCGGCTTCCCTAGAGTTCCACCCGGCTAACATTGCCTCCGGCAACTTTTCTTTCGACTGCGGCACTGCAGGCTCGACGGCATTGGTGTTGCAGTCGCTGCTTCCCGCAATGTTTTTCTCTCAAGGCGATTGCCGCGCGTCGCTGCGGGGCGGTACGGAAAACAAGTGGGCGCCAACGGGCTTGTTCCTGCGCGGGTGTTTCGTTCCTGCAATGCGCAGGCTTGGTTTTGGCGTTGATTGCACGCTTGAAAAGTTTGGTTTTTACCCCGCCGGTGGAGGGCTTCTCGAAGCTTCAACTTCGCCTTGCGCAGGCGTTAAGTGTTTTTCTGCGGTTTCGCGCGGCAAGCTCTTGCGCGTGCGCGGCATCTCGCTGGTTTCCTCAAGCCTCCCGATGTCTGTTGCCGAGCGGCAGAAGTCGCGCGCGTTGCGCCAGTTGTGCGAGCTTTCCGTTTCCGATGCGAAGATAGATTTGCTGCAGGTTGATTGCGAGAGTCCCGGCAGCGAGATTTTCATTTCCGCCGAGTTCGAGAACTGTAGCGCGGGTTTTTCGGCACTCGGCGAACGGGGGAAGCCTGCAGAGAAGGTTGCGGGCGAAGCAATGTTCGCATTCAAGCAATTTCTCTCCACTAACGCGTGCGTGGAGACGCACGTGTCTGACCAGCTGCTTCCTTACGCCGCGCTTGCAAGCGGGCGAAGCGAGTTCACGGTACCTGAGATTTCCAGCCACTTTGAGACTAATGCCACCGTGATAATGAGTTTCCTGCCTCGTGCACAAATTTCTTGGGAAAAGCGTGAGAATAGTTTTATCGTTCGCGTTGACGGCGCGGGTTTCTCACGCCCTCAAAAATAGGCTTAACCCACTAGCATCAGGAATGCTACTAGATCGCCTATCAATAGGCTTGCCACGATGCCTGCCAGCAAGTACGGCCCCAAGCGAGGCAACACTTTCGCAACTGGCACGGCCTTCAGCTTTTCGCTGTGCATTGCCTTTGCCAGCTTTTCCAAGCCGCCCTTGTCCAAAAGCTTTTGCAAACCGTGCTTCTCTACGACGTTTTGAGGCATCAAATCAACGGCAAGGACGTCTTCATCCTCTATTTGCTTGAGCGTGATGCGCTTGACTATTACCTCCTCGTAGATTTGCTTGCGGAATGCCGTCAGGAAAATTGCTGACGCCATTGCCACCAGCAGCATCGCGACTGCCGGGAGGGGGAGGCGCGCGTTCCACGCGAACCACATTACCGCCGCAGTCGCAGCGCAAGTGAGCAACAAGGACTTCACGTCAGGCTTGAGCTTCTTTGTGCGGAGTGCGAGCGCGTACATCGCGGCTGCGCCTACTAGCGCGAGGAGGCTCGCGGCCACTACTGCCGATGCGGCGAAGGGCAGGGCGTGCGTGACTTGCTCGAGGGCGAATGTTTTGAAGTAACTCGCGTGCGGCATCAGCATCGCGTAGGCCTGCGCAGTTATCTCGGGGCGTTGCGGCAGCAAGGCGTGCATTGCCGCTACGAGCAGCACGTCCCCCCCGCCAATCGCGCCTTGCTTGTAGAAATACCAGCCTGCCGCAACGACGACTGCAGCCACGCCGACGGATGCAATAATAAAATTGGCGTTTAGCGTGGCAATGTCCAGAAGCATTCCTGCCGCAATCATCGCGTAAAGCACGCGTTCGTCCATAAAGCTCGTGCGGTTGTCCTGCCAAGCGAGGTACGCCGTGCCGGCGAGAAGCAAGGCAATGCGCGCCACTTCGAAGTCCATTGGTGCGTTTAGCGTGGGCGCGTTAATAATCGTTGCCGCAATTGTTTGCGAAAGCTTTTGGCAGTTGGCTTCACCGCATTCCCGGCATCATTCCGCCGAGCTTCTTCATCAAGCTCCTGTTGCCGCGCAGCCCTTTCATCATCTTGCTGGCGCGCTCGAAGTTCGTCACCAGCTCTCGCACGTCTTTCTCCTGCAGGCCTGCGCCTTTCGCCACGCGCGCCTGCCGCTTGGCGTTGTGCATCAAGTCGGGGTTGGCGCGCTCGGCGGGCGTCATGCTGTTCACCGCGGCTTCGAACGATTTCATGCGTTCTTCGCTCTTGCCCACAAGCTCTTCCGGTAGGTCGTAGGCGCCCATCATTTGCAGTATTCCTTTCAGCGGCCCCATTTTTTTCATCGCTTTCATTTGGGCCATGAACGCGTTATAGTCGAGTTTGCCGTCCTCAATTGCTTTCTGGAGTTGTTCCTCGCCAGTAGTTTCCTTGACTTTTTCAAGCAACCCTTGCAAGTCTGGAAAGCCGCACAGGCGCGCAACAAACTTTTTTGCGTCGAACGCCTCAAATGCTTCGGGTTTCTCACCCGTGCCGATGAATGCCACTTTGCAACCGCTCGCGGCAACCGCGCTTAGCGCCCCGCCGCCCTTGCCGCTGCCGTCCATTTTCGTGACTATCACGCCCGTGAGGGGCACGCTTGCGTTGAACTCGGCCGCCTGCCTTTCCGCAACTTGCCCTACGTCGGCGCTGAGCACGAGGAACGCTTCGTCGGGCTTGAACGTTTCCCGAAGCGTGCGCAGTTCGCTTGCGAGTTCCTCGTCGAAAGCGCTGCGGCC
>JBBSWX010000017.1:0-6570 GCA_038046065.1 Microcaldota archaeon
CGTCAAGCGCGCCTTGATTTGCCTGCGCGGGGTAGGTTGCCGCGTTTTGAGCAAGTGCGCAAGGAGCAAAAGCGAAAGTGGCCGTACTGAAATGTCGGCGACAACGGTGCAAAGCTGCAGTGATTACGGCGCGAGACGGGAATGCCAAGCCGCTACGCTTATGAACCTATCGCAGGCATATCTCTAACAGAACTGCCTAGTTCCGACCGTTGAAAAGCAAAAGTCTAAACCGCAGGAAATAGTGAAAAAACAGTGGAAAAACTGTTGCAATAAAGGTGCTTTTGAAAATGGCTGCTTTCCCCACGAAAAACAAGAAAACCACCAAACGCTCGCCCGGCGGCAAGCCCAGCGTGAAGCACAAGCCCAACAAGCCTTCGGCCGCAACGTGCGGCGTGTGCGGCAGCCAGCTGCACGGCGTGCCCCGCCGCAGCACCGTTGGAATGGCGAAGCTCGCCAAGACTGAAAAGCGGCCTGAGAGGCCTTTCGGGGGCGTGTTGTGCCACGCGTGCGTAATGGCGATAGTAAAAGAAAAGGCGCGGCTCAAGGCAGGCACGATAACGCCGCGCGAAGTGGATTTTAGGCACTTGAAGTACGTAAAGGCGTAAAAATGAGGATAATGATTTCTGGCTTGTCGGGCTGCGGCAACACCACCGCGTGCAACAACGTGGCGAAAGCCCTCGGCCTGCAAGTGTTGAACTACACGTTCCGCACGATGGCTGCAGAGAAAGGAATGCCTTTCGAAGAGTTTTACCCCATCGCGTCAAGCGACCCCAAGTACGATTACCTCGTCGAAAAACGGCAGGTTGAACTCGCCGAAAACACGCAAGACTGCGTGCTCGGCTCTCGGCTCGCCGGCTGGGCGGTGGACGACGTGGATTTGCGCGTGTGGCTCAACGCCTCGCTGGAAACACGCGCGAAAAGAATCGCCAACCGCGAAGGAAAACCTTTCGAACAAGTGCTTGAAGCCGTGCGCAATCGCGACGACGGCGACAAGGCGCGCTACAAGGCGCTTTACGGCGTGGATGTGGACGACCACGACGGGTTCGACCTCGTGGTGAACACCGAGTGGCTCACGGCCGAACAAGCCGCCGCCCTCATCGTCGCCGCGGCCAAGCTCGCCAAGGAAAACAACATCCAAAAACCCTCGAAAATCGCGAAGCGCATCAAACAAATTATTGCCGAAAAGCTCGGCGAGTGAAAAAGCGACGATAACTTAAGCAAGGTGAAAACTCAATGGCCGCAATCAAGAACGGGATGAAGTGCATAAAAACCGCAGGCCGCGACGCCGGCAGCGAAGTCACCGTAAGCAAGATAGTTGACTCAAACTTCGTTGAAGTGACCGACGCGAAAGGCAAGGCCAAGCGTTGCAACAACAAGCACCTCGAACCCGTGTGAGCGAAAGCTTAACAACTGTCAAGCGCTAGCGTAAAGCATGGCGAAAAGAAAAGGCGGAGGGAAGGAAGGCGCGCCTGAAAAGAAGGACGAACCTGAAGAAACCGCGCCGCGCTTGTGGCTCCGCAAGACCGTGCCTTTCGAACACCACGTCGTGCCCTACCGCGAGCTGCACCAAGACTTGAAAGATGAAGTGGACCGCATTCGCGAGAGCGTGTACATCTCACGGTGCGGCGTCGTGGGAACCCCAGCCTTGCTGGCAATGTTCGGCACTACCGGCACAGCCAAAACCGCGGCAGTCGCAGCATGCATTGCGGCGTCAATAGGCGCGGCCGCAACTACCTCCAAACAACTCGATAACATCGCCAGGCGCATAATCCGCGGAAATGAAACATTCGAGGAACATAGGCGCATGTGGCTGGCCAACTACCTAATGCCTTACGCCTACCCGCGCGTCAAGACGCTCCAGCTCGGCAAGCTCGTAAAAAAGATTGCCGCGCGCGAGCAAGCGCCGTTTGGAAAGGATTCCGCAAGCCTGCTCGCACGCTTCCATTACGGCGTCGTCGACAACGCTGGTAACCTGATACTATTACGCCACCCTTCCCTGACGCAAGCGAAAGGCTGGCGGAAACTCAAGCAAACGCTCTTGTGGGAACAACCATTTCAACGCACGCGCTTTGAACTCCAGAAACCCCCGAGGAAGGCGCGCCAGCCGCTAGGCGAATGGCTCAGGCGACGGCTGCCCGCGCGCCCCGCGTTCGCACTCGCGCCAGTAAGGCTGCGCTAGGGCAACGCGCGACCAACGAAAAGTTCTCGCGATAAAAATTCCATACGCGTTAAATAAGCCCGGCAGGCATAACTAATGCGTGACAATGCTGAAGCTTCACTCGGGAGAATACGCCCTCGGCACGCCGCCGGGAGAACGCAGCGTAAAGCAACTGCTCGAGTTCGGAATAATTCCGATAGACAAGCCGCGAGGGCCAAGCTCGCACGAAGTAAGCTCGCTCGTACGGAAACTCACGGGCGCGCCCCGCACGGGCCACTCGGGAACGCTCGACCCCAACGTGAGCGGCGTGCTGCCAGTCTTGTTGGGAAAGGCGTGCAAGCTCGCGCGCCTCCTCACTTCCTCGCGCAAAGAGTACGTTTGCGAAGCCACATTCCAACGACCCGTCACGCACGACGAGCTGGAAGGCTCGCTGTTGTACCTGCAAGGCGAGATTTACCAAACCCCGCCGTTGCAAAGCGCGGTGAAGAAAGCGCTGCGCACGCGTAAAGTCTACGAACTAAAGCTGTTGGAGCACGACGGCAACAGGGCGCTCTTCCGCGCAGGCGTGCAGGCAGGCACGTACATACGCACGCTCGTGCGCGACGCGGGCATAATTGCGGGCGTCGAAGCGCACATGAGCGACTTGCGCAGGACGATTGCGGCCGGAATACCGCTGGAAAAGTGCGTGACGCTGCAAGAGTTCTCCGACCGGCTGTGGTTGTGGAAGGAACGCGGCGAAGAAAAACCGCTGCGCAAGTGCCTCCTCCCGCCGGAAAGCACGGTCAAACTGCGCAAAGTAATCGTGGGCGACGAAACCATACGCGCAATACGGCTGGGAAGCGACGTGGCCGCCAGCGCGATAGACGAGATTGACGACGGCTTGAAGGAAGGCAGCCTCGCCGGCGTGTTCACCGGTCGGGGGGAGCTGGTGGCAATCGCAAGGTGCCTGCACGACGCGGGCAAGGTTACAGAACTGGCGGAGCGAGAGAGGGTGCTTGACATCGAGAGAGTGTTTTAAAGCAACTCCCAGACAACCCAAAGCACATGTTAAAGGAAAACGCGGTTTGCGTTAATATGAAAAAGATTGTTCAAATAACGTTAATACCGCAACCCAACCTAGAACCCGGTTGGAACGAAGGGGCGCGCTGACGTCCTGAGGAAAGGGTTAAAAGCCTTGACGCGGCTTAAATGCATATACGCCGGGATGCCTGAGCGGTCAAAGGGCTAGCCTGGAAGTACGGCGGTTTTAGGCACAAAAAAACGCCGGTTTTCCTGAAAGCTAGTGGCTCGAAAGGGCCTCCTGGGTTCAAACCCAACCCCGCGGGGGGGATTGGTTGCCTAAGAAAACTTTTTCTCGGACGGAGAAAGAGCGCGAGGCTCCCAGTCCCGGCGTTACAGAGGTAAACTAACGTGTCTGAACAGGATGCCCCAAACGCGGGAATTACTCCAGCCGAAGAAATTCGGGGTATAATCCGCATTCTCGGCCGCGACCTTAAAGGCCAGCTTCCGCTAAAACAAGCGCTCACTAAAGTCAAGGGCGTAGGCCGCAACCTCGCCGTGTCGGTAACCCGCGCGGCAAACCGCGAGTTGGAAATACCCGCAGACGCGCAAGTGGGAAGCCTCAGCGACAAGCAAATCGAGGGCATCGAAGAAATAATCCGCAACCCCACCGCGCACGGCGTGCAGGCTTACCTCGTCAACCGCAACGGCGACATGGACGCGGGCGGCGCGAAGCACGCGGCGCAAAGCGACCTCGAATTCGCGTTGAGGCAAGATGTTGAAAGGGAGAAGATGTCCCGCTCGTGGGTAGGCTGGCGCAAGAGCATCGGCCAGAAAGTCCGCGGGCAACACAGCCGCACCACGGGTCGCACGGGCATGACCGTCGGAGTCCTGAAGAAAGCCATCAAAGCCCAAAAGGAATCAGCGGCTAAAACCGCCCAAGAAAAGGCGCCGGCAAAAAAGTGATTTGAATGGGTTCGCCTAAACACTTACGCAAGCTCTACGAAAAGCCCAAGAAACTGTGGGACACCGCCCGCATAACTGAAGAAAGGGGCCTCGCCACGGAATACGGCTTGCGCAGCATGCACGAGCTATGGCGCATGAAGACGATACTCCGCAAGATACGCCGCAACGCGCGCCAGCTCCTTTCGCACACGGGCACCGCCGCGAACGAATCGGAAAAACAGCTGCTCGCGCGCGCCAAGGGCTTCTTGATACGCGGCGAGACGGCAACGCTCGACGACATACTCGCCTTGACGACGAAAGACATACTCGAACGCCGGCTGCAGACGCAAGTCGTGCGCCGCGGCTTCGCCAAGACGATGAGGCAAGCGCGCCAACTAATCACCCACGGGCACATTCAGGTGGGCAGCCAGAAGGCAACCTCCCCGGCGTACCTAGTTAAATTCAACGAGGAACAACAGATAAACTGGCGCGGCAAGCCCGTGACGGTGCAGGAAACTAAAGCCGAAGAACCCGAGCCTGAAGCCGAAACGGCGGAAACTAAACCCGACGAAGAAGCCAAGCCGGAAACTGAGAAGGCCAAGCCTGAAAGCGAAGTGACGAAAGTGGTGCCAGATGCCTGAAGAAACCCCGGCCATCAAGGAAGTGGAAAAACCCGCTCCGGAAAAAGAAGCGGCAGCCGAAGCGCCAGCCACGACGGCAGCGCCTGCAGCACCCGCTGAAGCACCCCGCGAGAGGTCCTACCGCCGCGAGCAAGCCTACATCCCGAAGGAAGGCAAGTGGGGCATCGCCAACATCTACGCATCCAAGAACAACACGATAATATGCATAACCGACTTGAGCGGAGCTGAAACAATCGCAGTTGCAAGCGGCGGCATGATAGTAAAGTCCGACCGCGAAGGCGGCGGGCCGTACGCAGCAATGCAAGCTGCGTTCAAAGCCGCAGACAAAGCCAAGGAACGCGGACTCGTAGCAGTGCACGTCCGCGTGCGCGCGCCCGGCGGCCACAAGTCGAAAACGCCCGGAAGCGGCGCCCAAGCGGCAATCCGCGCACTAGCCCGCTCGGGCCTCAAGATAGGCAAGATAGAGGACGTCACGCCCACGCCGACCGACACGACGAAGCGCGCGGGCGGCAAGCGCGGAAGGCGCGTGTAAAACGGTATTAAGGTGTGAAGAAGCAATGCAAGTCGAAATAATGTCGCACACGCAACAGAAAGTCGTACTGCACCTCAAGAAGGCCAGCGTGCCCTTCGCCAACACCCTGCGCCGCGCGGTAATCGGACGGCTGCCGTGCTTCGCAATATCGGAAGCCGACTTCTACGAGAACAACTCGCCTTTCTACAACGAGTACCTCGCCAACCGGCTTGGCCTCATACCCCTGACGTTCGACCCCGACGCCTCGCCCGACGCGAAAATCTCGCTCACGCTCAACGCGCAAGGCCCCGGAATGACGTACTCGCGCGACTTGACGAGTTCCGACGAGAAGATAAAGCCGTTGAACGGCGACTTCCCCATAGCCGACTTGGCGGAAGGCCAACAACTCCGTCTCGAAGCGTGGGCCACGTTCGGCAACCCCAACCAGCACGCGCGCTTCCAGTGCGCAATCGCCTCGTATACGTACTACCCCGAATTCTCGCTAAAGAAAGGCGCGGCGCTCAAAGAATTCACCGCTAACCTGCCCAAAAGCGTGCTTGACGCGGACGGAAACATACTGCCGTGGCACGCGGAACTAGCTGAAGAGTTCCTCGAAAAACACCCGGACCAAGGCGAACTCAAGTACAAGCAAGACGAGTTTATATTCTTCGTCGAGTCGTACAACAACGTTGATGCGCTCGAGCACTTCAAGAAAGCGCTCGGAATCATAAAGAAGGAAGCGGCGGAGGCAAGAAAACAAGTTTAAACGGCTTAAGAGCCACTGCAAGAAACAAAAGCCCGTCGCGCGGAAGGCGTTGACGCAAAACTTTTGGTCAAGCTTTTCGAGGAGCCGAGCGCGGTAAGCGAGGCTCCGAAGAAAAGGTTGCGGGGGTGGCAGAGCCTGGTCAAAAAACGCGCGCACTTCAATGACTTGCTGCCCTCAAAAGCGCCTTTACGGACGCTGGAACAGGAAGCTCGAGGAAAAGCGCGAGTTTGACCAAATGCGCAGGCTTGAGGTGCCTGTTCCTTAGGGATGCCTGGGTTCAAATCCCAGCCCCCGCATAAGCGCGCAAGAAAAGCGAAAAGTTTCAAGAACGGTTTGGGAAAAAAATGGTTAAACGCGGTTCGGAACGCGACGACATCAAAGATTTGCTGGCCACGCTCAAAAAGGCAGCTAGAGCCAACTCGGCGCGAGTATGGCGCAAGTGCGCCGAAATGCTCGGCAAATCCAGCCGCAGGCGCGTCGAAATAAACCTCGGCAAGATAAACAAATTCAGCAAGACAGGCGAAACGGTGCTCATTCCCGGCAAAGTGCT
>JBBSWX010000018.1:0-1516 GCA_038046065.1 Microcaldota archaeon
GTCGTGATGAGCCGAGGCCTGCTTTTCGAGAGAATGCCGAGCTCAGTCGCCCAGGTATCTGCTGTAACCGTGGCAATCACGCCGAGGAACGCGTAGAAGAACACCGGCGCGCCGTAGTAAAAAAACGCGGGCGCGATGAGCCCCGCAATACCCCCGTTCGCCAGCACTTGCCAAAAGTCGCGCACGCCTCCCTTCGCAAAGTCGCGCACAACCTCGCTCTTCGCCCCTGCCTTGAACCGCGTGAGGAAGACGGACGTGATGAAAAACACGGCGAGCAACGCAAACCAATCCGCCCCGCCGAGAAGGAACACGCCCGTGCCTAGAAGTATCGCGGCCAGCGTGCCGCTCGCGGACAACGCCTGCCTGCTGAAGGCGAACACGCCCAACGCCAACGAGATTATAAGGGCGACCAGCAGCCGGTGTAGTTCAAGCAAAAAACATTCCCCTCAATCGTTCTCCAAAAGCATTATAGCCTCGGCAATGTCCCCGCCTGAAGCTTCGAGCGCCAACCGCGCCTTTTCCAGAGGAACCTTCGCCTGTTCGGCAACTATCTTCGCGTCAGCATCAGCATCCGCAGCACTGCCTTCGCCTTCCACCGCGCCTTCCGCGCGCGCCTCGCCCGCCCCGTCAGCAAACTCGCCGGACACTTGCAGCTGCTTCTGGCCTTGCATCTCGATAACTTGCACCGACGCAGGCTTGACTACCAGCTGCGAGCCGTCCGCCTTGAAGACGACCACCTTCTCCACATCCAACTCGGTAGTCTTTATGCCCAACTGGCGCATCATTGACGCCATCTGCCGAGGATCAATCCCGCCCATTCCAGGAATCAAATTGCAACACCTTCCTTCGGCAGGCGGCCAGCCCGCCCACCGAAAGAGTTTAGAGCCGCGCCTATCTTAAAACCATTGCGAAAAACGGTGCCAGCCATGGAACCATTCGAATTCAAGCCACACACCGTCGACGTGCTTTTCGAAGCGCACGGCTTCACGTTCGAACAAGCGCTCGAACACGCAGCATTGGCAATGTTCACCACGATAGCCGAAGTGCACAAAGTGCACGGGGAGGCGCGCATCGCGATTGAAGAGAAGGCCGAAACGCTGGAAGAGCTGGTGGCGTACACGCTCGGCGACCTGCTCTCGGAACTGGACAGCCGCGAAATGTTTTTCAACAGCTTCAAAGTGACTGCGTTCAAGCAAACTGCCGCCGGCCTCGAACTGAAAGGCTACGCCACCGGCGGGGATGCCACTCCCGAGTTGGGGGGCACGGTAGTGAAGGCAGTCACGCACCACGAAATAAAAGTGGAAAAACAAGAGCACGACGGCCGCGAGCAGTGGGTAATCCGCGTGCTGCTCGACATTTGAAAAGACTGCCGCGGCTAAAGAAATTAAAACAAAGGTTGGCCGTTTGCCAACCCGCTCGAGAAACTACTTGCGCTTCTTGCCCTTCAACGCAACTTTCGCGGCAAGCGCCTTGCCCCAACCGCAGCACGCACCACCTTCAGCGCGGTTCCATAACG
>JBBSWX010000019.1:0-6937 GCA_038046065.1 Microcaldota archaeon
TATCGCCTTCCTGTCGGCGTGGCTCCTGCCGAGGTGTGTTCGCGCCGTTGGAGGTTTTCGCCGTTTACTTTTCCTCTTTCTGAAACGCATCTTCCAGCGTTTCTCTCGTCTTGCGCTTGTTCTCCGCCGTGGGAAGCACGAGCACCAGCCCTTCGTTCGGCTGTCCGTAAAACAACAGCGCGCCTTCCGGCGCCTCGAGCACAGCGGGGATTATCATCAAGTCTTCCTCCCCTTCCACCACTACGAGCGAACGGCCTCCTGCCGCAGCGTGTTCAAACGCCTTTCCGCACGCTTCCAGCGCCTCGCCCGTAATCGTCCCGGCGGGGTTGCGGGCTTTGAACACTTTCGCCTCAAAACGCGAGAGCACCTCGGCAGTTGCGGGGGGCAGCGGCCCGCGTATCGTTTTGAAGTCTATGAACGCCACGCGGGGAGTCACTTCGTGCTCGAGCATGACGGCGGTGGAAACGTCGCCCACCGTGACTACGACCGCCGGGTTGGCGCGCGCCCTCGCGGCGGCTTCGCCAGGCGAAAGCACTTGGCCGAAAGGCTTTCGCAGCCGTTCGCGGTGTTCTTCAAGCAGCTTGAGCGTCATGGTAAACACGCTGGAACGTTTGCTTGCTCAATTGCGTTGAGGGCTATGCGTTCCAATAAAGTTGTTTCAACTATTTTCAACTTAATACCTGCAAAACTAGTGTTTTAAAAAACAACGGTCTTCAGTTCTGTGGGGTGGAAGGCTTTCGTTTACGATTCCGCGTTTTCGTCTTCCTCGTCGTCATCCCAGTCTTCTTCGTCGTCCCATTCTTCGTCGTCTTCTTCGGCGGCCGCTCGCAGCGGCAGGACGAGCGCGTCTAGCAACATTCATTTCACCTCTGGTGGGTTTGCTTCTCTCGCAGGCGTCTCCCGGCGGAAGCAACAGTTAAATGCAGCACCCTGTTTATAAGCCTTTCCAGTCGCTTATCGGGGCGGTGGTTTGATTGAATCTTGAAACCGTTGGCTGGGCTTTTGTAAGCGGGGCACTTGCTTTTGGTATATCCGGCCATATGGGGCGGCAGGCGCTTTTCGGCCTAAAGCGCAAGGGCGTGGACTCGTTTCAGCCGGGCGTTAATTTCATAGTGCTTAATGCCTAGTCACAAGCCTTTCCACAGGGTTTGAAAGCGCTTTTCCGCCACCATTCCACTCCAATCCACGCGGTCGCCTTCCAGCAATTTGGCTGCAGCCAGTACTCTCCCGGCAAGCCTCGTGGTTTTCGAGGCGTCCACCTGCACCACCCTCCCGGCAGGGTAGCGGGCTTCAGCCGCGAGCAGGCAATAATCAAGCGCCTCGCACAAGAGGTTGTCCCCCAGCTTCTTTCGCCCGTAGCCGCGCGCCTTCAACCGCTTGCTCAAGACAGCCGGGTTGCAGCGCAGCACGACGCACGCGTCGCACGCCAGCCGCACTTCGCACAGCAAGTGGCCTTCAGCAACGAAGCCTTTCCTTAAGCCGCGCAGTTCCTGCTGAAGCGCCTTCTCCAACCGCATCACGTCAACCTCGCTGCGGCTGCCGGCCTTGAAGCACTTCGCACGGCGCGCCACCCCGTTCGCCTCGACGAGCGTGACTCCAAGGCGCGCAGCCAACGCCTTTCCCACAGTCGTCTTGCCTGTGCCTGGCGTTCCGGTGATTACTAGCTTCATTTCTTGCGCCTCGCAGGTTTAACGAATATGAACAAGTGCGAGGTTCCCAACCAGTCGAGTTCACTGCCGGTCTTCCTGCGCGCCGCTGCGGCAGCCGAGCCTCGCGGCGTGTTGAAGCCCGCTTTTGTTGCGAGCGAAACCTCGTCTCTGACGCTATAACTGTTTAGCATTACCAGCCTGCCTCCAGGCGTGAGCACGCGGTGCGCCTCGCTGAGGATTCTTTCAAGCGTGCGGCCGCCATTGCTTCTGATATTGAGCGGTTCGTTGAGGACGTTGTGCAAGTGCACTTCGTGAATCGTGCCGTCCGGGAGCGGCAGGTGCTTGCCGTCAGCTTCAGCAAAGAAAATTCGCTGGTTGTCGTGCTCTTCACGATACTCGCCGAGCTTGCTACGTGCCAGCTGGGCGCCTTTGGCGTACCACTCCAAGTATTCGCCTTCAAGTTTTCTAATTGCCGGCGCCAGTCTCGAGCTTCCTTTGAAGCCCGTGCGTGCGTTGTCCACTCCCAAGTAAAGCGCGTCGCGCGGCAGCTGGCGGTTGTTCAAGAGCATTCTTTCCGGCACGGGGTTGCGCTCGTGGCCTATCTCGAGTATCAGCTTGGGGCGTGGCATATGAGCGTTATCCCGCGCGCCGTATTTATTCTTTCTACTTGAGGCGCACAGAGTCGAGGTCCATCACGACGCGCGTTTCCGTGTGCAGCATGCGGTTGAGCGTGCGGCTGAGTTCCTCGCACT
The DNA here is from genome assembly GCA_038046065.1 of Microcaldota archaeon. Taxonomy (GTDB): domain Archaea; phylum Micrarchaeota; class Micrarchaeia; order Norongarragalinales; family UBA97; genus JBBSWX01. The sequence goes on from JBBSWX010000019.1 coordinate 2,402, forward strand.
TGCTTTCCTCGCCGTGGTTCGTGAAAATCCTGCCGGGCTTGGGGCGTATGTTGCGCGCGTACGCCAAGAGTTGCGACCAGTCGCTGTGGCCGGAAAAGCCGTCCACCGTCACGACGTTCATGTTCACCTTGAGGGCGTCCTGCTTGTTCGCGCTGTTCAACATTGGCACTTCCCGCTCGCCGTTCTGAATCTTGCGGCCGAGCGACATTGCCGCCTGCCAGCCGACGAATATCAGCGTGTTCTTGCTGTCGCCAGCCATCCTCCTCAAAAAGTCGACGGAAGGCCCGCCGGAAAGCATGCCGCTGGGCGCCAGTATTACTGCCGGCTCGTCGCCCTCGGCGATGGCCTTGCGTTGGTCTTGCGTCGTGATGGTTTTGAACATGGGCTTGTCGAAAGGCGAGTCGTTCTGCAGGATGCGCCGCTGCAAGTTGCGCTTCAAGTACTCGGGGTAAACCGTATGGATGGCGCTTGATTCTTTGCTCAAGCCGTCGAAGTAAACGGGAAAGTCGGGGTCCTTGAATTGTTGTTCGAGCGTTATCATTATCTCTTGCGCGCGTCCGCTCGCAATCACGGGGATTAGCACCTTCCCCCGGTTGGCTATCGTGCGACTTATCACGTCGCGCACGCGCGCTTCGCACTCGTCCAGCCGGGGCTTGACGTCAAGGTGCGAGCCGTAAGTGCTCTCAAGTATTAGCGTGTCGACGCGCGGGAAGTTCGTCGCGGCAGGGTTGCACAAGTTGGTTTTACCGTACTTGATGTCGCCGCTGTACACGACGTTGTGGAAGCCTTCGCCGATGTGCAGGTGGATGCTCGCGCTGCCCAGCATGTGACCCGCGTCGTGGAAGGTGAACCGCACGTCGGGAGTGACGTCGGTAACTTCGCCGTACTCGCGCGTTATCACGTGGTTCAACTCTTTCTTTATGTCCCGCTCGCCGTAAGGCGACTTGCCGTGCTCGGAGTGCATGACGTTCACGCAATCCTGCTGCAGCAGCACCATCAAGTCGCGCGAGGGCGGGGTGCAGTACACCGGCCCTTCGTAGCCGTAAGCGTACAAGTATGGAATAAAGCCGCTGTGGTCTAAGTGCGCGTGGCTGAGTATCACCGCGTCGAGCTGTTCGAGCGCGAGGCCCATCGCGTTCAAGTACGGGTACGCCCTGGAGGGGTCGCTCGTGTCGGCGTTTATCCCGCAGTCGAGCAGCACGTTGCTTCTCGGCGTTTGCAGCAGCAGGCAGCTGCGACCCACTTCCCGGAAGCCGCCGAGGGCGGTGAGTTTCACCCACTCGCATCCCGCAGGCCCGCCGTTGGCAGAGGTTATCTTCTTGCCGAGCCCTGCGAGGAACTTTTTGCGCACGTCGGAAGCGTTGAAGAGCGCGTTGCGTATGGCCGTCTCGGTTTCGGAAGGCATGGTGGGCGCGCGCAGCACTTTAGGCGACCAGCCGGTCGCGAGTATGATGCTCTTGAGCACGCTGCCGCCTTTGCCTATCACGACGCCTGGCTTGTTCGCCTCTATGTACACTTCATTGAAGTTGGGGTCGAACCTAATGTCTTTCACGCCCGCTTCGACGGGTATTAGCTGCTTGACTTGCTCGAGCGCCTTGTCGGGCGCCATGAGCATCGAACTGTCGCACCGCAGGACGACTTTCTTGCGCAGCCTCGAGGCGATCTTCGTAACGAGGTTCTCGTCGCGGTAGAATGCCGCGATGTTCTTCAAGTATATTACTATCTGAGGGCCTTCCAGCTCGACTTTCGCGAGTTCGCATTCGCTGGGCAGCGCCGTTGAGAGGGCCTCTTCGATTTCTTTTGGAGTATTCATGTTGTTCACGTTCATGGCTGTGGCTGCCGCAAAACCGTTTTGGCGCCGTTAAGGATAGTTTGGCGCTTAAGCAAATGCGTCTACCAGTTTTCCCGCACGCAAGCGCTCGCGCGCCTTCAGGCGGCTTTAGCCGCTCCGGCGGCAGTTTCGCTTTCTTTGAGTCTCTTTACTGAATCTTTCGTTATCACGATTACGTCAACGCCCTCGCCGGTCGCGCTGTCGCGTTTTATCGCCGCGCGCACGGCCTTTACGACTAGCTTCACGGCTTCGTCTTGGTTCATGCCGTCGCGGTAGCCATCGTCAAGCACGCCGAAAGCCACGACGCTGCCCGAGCCGGTTGACGTGTACTTCTCTTCCAGCACCCCGCCGAACAAGTCCAGGTCGAACAAGCGGGGTTGCGAGTCGAATCCGCCTATCACGAGCTGGACGAAATACGGAAAGTACTTGTTGCCTTGCAGTATATTGGCGAGCAGCATCGATGCGCCTTGCACGGTCATCACCTTGCCGTGCGAGTACCGGTAGAGTTCGAGTTCCGCGCGCAGTATCCTGGCGAGCGACTGGGCGTCGCCCACGCCGCCCGCAGTGGTGAGCGCCATCCTCTCGCTGACGAGCTGTATCTTCTCCACAGTCTTGCTGGCGATGAACGTGCCCATGGTGGCGCGCTTGTCTGCCGCGAGGACTACTCCCCCGTTGAAAATTACGCCTACCGTGGTGGTTCCTTTCAAAGGCAAGTCTTCAGGCATTTATACTCAACTCTCTAAAAGTAAACTCCCGATAAAACGAACTCGGATTGCTGAACGTATATGCGGCGCCAAAGTATTTAAACCCGACTCCCCAACCGGCTTATGAAGTTCGGGAGCTTGATGTTGCGCTCCTTAAATTTAAAAAAGCGTGTGCTTTCAAACAGTGGCTCACTTCTTTACCGAGTCGTACTCTTCCGTGACTACGACTTTCTTGCACAAGCCTGCTTGCAATGCGCGTTCGATTACGTACAGCTTGGCGACTAGAAATTTGGCGTCCTTGCGCACTGCGGCGGGCGCGGTTATCATCACCACGCCGCCCTCGAGCTTGAGGCCGCAGCCCGGCAAGCCTTCCTGGCACAATACCGAGAGCTTGTCTTCAGGCGTGGACAGCTTCTCCTCTATCTTGAACGAGTATTCCACGCTCTTGCCGGCAAGCGGGTGGTTGAAGTCAACTCGCACGCGGCCGCCGTTGACGCTCTGCACGCGGCACGGCCTTCCATCCAGTTCGACTTGCTGGCCCGGCGTGGGGCTTACGCCAGATTGCTTAAATTGTGTGAGGGGCACGAGCGCGATTAGGTCTTCGCGCCGCTCGCCGAACGCCTTGGTTGGCTCGAGCGTTAAGCTCTTTGCCTCGCCCACGTTCGTTTTGAGAAGCTCTTCCTCAAAGCCCGGTACCACTTGCCTTGCGCCCAACTCGAGCAGCACGGGCTTGCTTGTCTTCTCGAAGACCGCGCCGTTGGCCTTGCCTTCGAACGACAGTTTTATGAAATCGCCTTTAGATACTTGTTGCATTTCAAGACACCCCAGTAGCACTTACGCTGGCGGCAACGCCGTCCTGCACTAGCGCGAAAACGTTTAGTTGCACCGTCGAGTTTTCAGCCGCGCCTCCCGCCACTTCCGCGTTGAACGTCGTTGGCATTATCACGTTATTCTCCACCGCCGCCTTGCGCCGGTCTTCCAGTTCCACAATCGCCACGCGGCTAATCTTAACGCTTCCAAGCGCGATGCCTATTGCAGTGGCAGCTTGCCCGCCGTCAGTCGCAGTGAACTGCAAGCTTAACGTAGAGTTTTCAATAGTATAATTTACGACGCCCAGCCTTGCCATCACGGTCGTAACTTCCCCTTCGGAAGCGTTTTCGGCAACCGTCACAGTCACCGTTTCGTTTTCCGCGCTTGCGTTCTTGATGATGCTTTCGTTCGCCAGTGCTGCCGCAAGCCGCTCCGCCGTTTCAATGCTTACGGCGTTCACCGTAACGCGGTTGGAGGGCGTGAACTCCCACAGCTTTACTGTCACGCTGCCCGAGTGGTTAAGCTGTTCCACTTCCGCCTTCCAGTCGTGCGTGCGGAGGTCGCGCGGCACTTGTTTCGTTGCAGTGAAGGCGTTCGACAAGGAAATGACTCGCGCGGGTGCGGAAAAGATTGCTATTGATTGCTGGCTTGCAGGCGCGTCTTCCTGCGCGAAGAACGTTTGCGTCAAGCCGTTCTGGAGCTTGGCGTACACTGCCAGGCGCACAGAGTCGTTAGCCTGCCGCGCGACTTGCACGTAGGCGGGAAAGCCGCTTGCGCCGTAAGCCACGTCCAACTGTCGTTTGTAAATAGTTTGGTTCTTGCCGTCGCCAGCCACGAGCGTGATGTTCGCTCCGGCAAGCGTTGCGCTGGCCAACCGCATTACTCGCGTCCTGCCGCACGCAGAAGCGTTGTACTTGAGTTCAAACGCGCCTTGCGTGGCGTTGAACACCGTTGCGTTCGTGTCGACGAGCCACAGCGTGCTTGACAGTTTTGCTGCTTGCAGCACGCCGGGCACGGTCGTTACCGCCTTCTCGTCAATCGCGCCCGAGCTGCACTCGAACAAAAACTGGCTGGCGAGGGACGCTATTGCCGCGTCGGCGCCGCCAGTTCCTTCAAACGCAGTTGGCTGGGGCGTGGCGGCGGCAGGCGTGACAATCGGCTCATCGCTTCCCGGCGAGAGGAGCGTGGGCA
>JBBSWX010000020.1:0-1997 GCA_038046065.1 Microcaldota archaeon
CCGCTTCGATTTCTTCACTCGTGAAAACCCGCCGCTTGCGGCCACATTTTCCTGGTTTAGGCACTGCGTTGCCAGTGCGCTGGCAGTCTCGGAACACGCGATAAACCGTACTCAAACTTACTGCGAGCATTCTGGCAAGATGACGCTTGCCAAACTCGAACGACTCGAAATTCCGGGCGATAAACGCCCGCTTCCGCTTGGAAATGGGTTTCATAACGGGATTCTGTTGTTTCGAATCCTTAGAGCTGTCAATAATTCGGGGAACTACAGGTTTGTCGGGGCGGAGGAAGTTACTGCTGACCACGGCCAAGGCTCTACACGACGCGGGCAAGTACGGCCGCACAGCGCTGGTAAAGACGTTGTTCGTGCTCTCGCGCGAAGCGAACCTGCCCGGAATCAAGCACTACTCGTTCTTCCCGTATCGCTTCGGCTCATTCTCCAACACCGCTTACGCAGACCTGCGTTACGCCGAACGCCAAGGCCTCATGGATATAGCCGAGAACCTCACGCCCAACGGCGTGGCTGAAGCCGAAGCAATCAAGCCTGCGGTTGCTGCAGCGGTAGCGCAGTGCGTCGAACGCTTCAGGAACCAGAAGGCCCTCGTCGACTACGTTTACGCCACTTACCCCGAGTATACTATCAAGAGTGAACTCAAGCCCCACGAGCAGCACAAGCCCGTGCCAGCAATATTCACGATAGGCTACGAAGGCCGCGACATTGATGCGTTCCTCGACCAGCTGGTCCAGAACGAAATCACCGTGCTCGTGGACGTGCGCAACAACCCGTTCAGTATGAACTTCGCATTCATCAAAAGCAAGCTCGAAGGCTACTTGAAGCAGGCAGGCATAAGCTACCTGCACGTTCCAGAACTCGGCGTCGAGAGCGCCAAGCGCAAGAACCTCGACTCCGCCGAAGACTACGGCAAGCTCTTTACCGAGTACGCTGCAATCACGCTACCGCAGAACCAAGCCGCGCTGGACAAAATAATATCCTTGGGAGGCAAGGAACGCATCGCCTTGATGTGCTTCGAGCACGACGCTGTGAACTGCCATCGGGGCGTGCTTGCCAAGGCATTGCGCGAGCGCGGCCTGGAAGTGAGCGACCTGTGAAAGAAACGGTAACCGTGCTTGCCCGCGCTATTCCTGAAGCCAGCCACAAGTACGGCAGGCTCGTGTGCGTTGCGGGCATTAACGACTCCAACGAATGGCGTCGCCTTTACCCCTAGCCACTAACCAAGATAGGCTTCCACAAGCGCGACAAGATTCAAGTCGAGTGCGAGAAAAACCCGCAAGACGCACGCCAAGAGAGCCGCAAAGTCAAAGGCTCGACACAAGTGGTTGAGCGCGCCGACGACGCCGAGGTGGTCTCACGCCTTTCGCCGCTCGTTACGAGCATCGGCCAGCTGGAAGCGAACCACGCCACGCTGGGCGTAGTCAAGCCCCAACTGCTCGGAATCCGGGTGACCGTGAACTCGACGAATCTTATGGACGAGCAAACGTACCTCAACGCCTTGGCGGACAACAGCATGACTGCACGCGAGAAGGTCAAGCTCCCCGTGCAGGTCAGTTATGTCTTTCGCTGCGGCGCAGGCGGCTGCACCTGCACGAACAAGTCCCATGACATTACCGTAATCGACTGGGAGGTCAACGAGCTCGCGCGCAACGTCATGAAGACAACGAGCGACAAGGTCTTGGTGGAGGCGAAGATGCGCGACAAGCTCTTCACTTGGATGCAAACGCGCGACCTCCACTTCATGATGGGCACGCACTTCCGTTGGCAGACGTGGATGATAGTCGGCTTTTTTTATCCCCCAAAGCCCGGCGCCCAGCAGACTCTGCCTCCGCGTTAGCGACCCGTTTACGCGTCTTTAGCGTTGAGCTTTTTTCCTGCGTTCAGCTTGCAACTGGCGTTGCGGAGGGCGCGCTTGAGGTTTTCGCCATTGCGATTATTCCAACGGCTAGCATCGCGGCGCCGGCAGCTTGCAGGGGCGTGACTGC
>JBBSWX010000021.1:0-1275 GCA_038046065.1 Microcaldota archaeon
GTCCCTCGTCCGCAAAATAGCCGCGGTCAATCGCGACAAACAGGGGCAGCCCAAAGAAATTGGACGCATAGCCAATCCTAACGGAGTCTGCCGCCGGAACGTAGCCGTACGAGCCTATCACCGCAAGTGACACGAGCATAAAGACGACCGCTACTGCTGCCACAATGGCTTTAGCGCATTCCATGTAACTCTTTTCCCGGCAAGAACTTAGGCTCCCGTGAGTTATCTAGCCCGCGCCATGAATAATAGCATTTGCAGTATCGCGCGATACTGTAACAACAACCTTTTTACGGTTATTGTGCCTAATAAATTTCTATGGAGAATGTGCTTGAGGCCTTGGGATTGACGCGCAATGAGGCTGCCGTATACCGCGCGCTAGTTTCTTTGGGCGGAGGCACGGGCGGAATGATAATAAGCCACGCGGGGGTATCGCGCGGCAGGGCTTATGACTGCCTTCATTCGCTCGCAGCGCGTGGCCTAGTATCGGTTAGCTTCCAGAACAACCGCCAGCGGTTCTCGCCCGCGCATCCCCGGCGGCTAAGATTATTGCTTAACGAAAAGCGGCGAGGTCTCAATTCTCTGTCAAGCGCACTTGATGCCGAAGTCTCCCGCCTTGAAGCCCTTATTCCATCCTCGCCAGAACCCCGGATGTTGCTGTTCCACGGCCGCGAGGGGCTGAAGTCACTATTCGACGATTGCCTTGAATCAACCGGCGAGGTTCTGGTGCTTGGCGCGTACACGGAGAATTCCGCTGTTTTGAAATATTTCCTTCAGTACGTGCTGCCACGGTTCCACAAGGCGCGGGTGAAGCGCGATATTTCCTTTCGGTATCTGTATCCCCAAGGGTCGGCTGAGCGCGCCAGACAAGTGTTGAGCTTGCCCCTCACTCGCGTTCGCATCCTGCCGCTGTCGATTGCTTCAGTTTCCGCTGTGCAGGTTCGCGGCGACAAGGTGGACCTGATTCTCTGGAGCGGCCAAGGTACGGGCGTGACGATAGATAGCCGCGATATCGCCCAGCAGCAGCGTGATTACTTCAACTTCCTATGGGCGCAATCTAAACCCCTGCGTAAAGCGAAAAAAATCAAGCAAGCACGCATTTAGCGACCTAGAGTACGCCAAAGCGAGTCAATGCTCCTGCCGGGATTTGAACCCGGGTTAGCGAATTGCTCCGCTTGCCTTTTCTTCCACGAAAAATTTAGGCGCGAAGAAAAGGTCCTGAGAGTCCGCTGTCCTTGACCGGGCTAGACTACAGGAGCCTGAAAAGTATTATGGCGG
>JBBSWX010000021.1:1375-21599 GCA_038046065.1 Microcaldota archaeon
AAGCCGCGAAGAAAAGGTTGCTGCGACTACAGGAGCCTGAAAAGTATTATGGCGGTGAGAGTTTTTTAAGGCGCGCGAAAGCTTTTTGGTCAAGCTTTTCAAGCGGCTGAGCGCGGTAGGCGAAGCCGCGAAGAAAAGGTTGCTGCGACTACAGGAGCCTGAAAAGTATTATGGCGGCAAGCGTTTTTTAAGCCGCGCGAAAGCTTTTTGGTCAAGCTTTTCGAGAAACGCGAGCGCAGTCGCAACGAAACGAGCGTTTCGAAGAAAATGTTGCTATGACTACCGGAGCCTTACGATATTGTGGTGACGCGTTTTTTAAAGCCGTGCGAAAACGCTTTTCGTCACGCCTTCGCCGTGCGCGCGATTTTCCAGAACGCATCGAAGTACGCCTGGAAGCTCTTTGCCGCCTCTTCGTTCTCCAGCAGGAAGCCGACCGGCTCGCGCGCAAGTATAATGACGAAGACCTTGCGGCCGTAGAATACTACCGTCATTTTGGTTGCGAGGTATTGCGGCAGGAACCTTATCTCGGAATGCTTGCGCGTGGTTTGCACTAGGTTGTCCCTGACCTCCCAGTTCGCAAGCATCTTGACGCGAATGCGCTTTTTCGCCCTGCGCTTGTGGTATGCGTAAAAAAAGTTCCTAAGGCCGGGAATATCGTCGCCGTACCCCGCGCCAATCACGCGGTAGCACTCGCCGGGCTTCAACTCGTCGAGAATGTTGCAATAAAAGTTGGTCACGCCACGCACGCCGAAGTAGATGCTCGCCTCGCTCTCGCCGCGCGGTTGTTTCTGCTTTTCCAGTGCGGGAAGCATGCGTTCTATCGCCTCCCTCCTCGCCGCGAGCGCGTCCTGCTCCCGCGCCACCCAGTCGAGTATCCGACGGGGTTCAAGCGCGTTATAGCGCCTCACGCCGCCCGCAAGCACGTGACCCGCCATGCCCTTGCGTTCAAGCCTGTCGAGAATCTTGTACACCTTCGACGAGGAGACGCCCGCCTCCGATGCGATGGCGCCCGTCTTGGACGCGCCCAGCCGCAAGAGCGCGAGGTAGACCTTTGCCTCGCCCTTCGTCAAGCCAAGCTGCTCCAGCGCCTCTGGCTCCATACTAATGCTTGCGGCGGGCGTATTCTTAACGCTTTCGTTTTGCGACCCCCCGGGGGGACTATAATCTAGAAATAGCCAAATCTCCCAGTACCATTCAGAGTAACTGCAAAAAGTGGTACGACTTGTGCGGGTACTGAGGTTGGAACGACATGGACTTGCCTAAGAAGATCGTGCTGGCGGTTGCGGCAATTGCATTCATAGCGTTCGCCGGCTTGAGTTACCTAGGCTCTGCCGCGGCTAATAGCAACCGCGTGGTGGTTGCGGACATTCCGTTGCTTCACAACGCGCCGCTCTACCTCGCGCTCGAGGAAAAGTGGTTCGCGCAGGAAGGACTCTCGGTGGAAGTGGTGCGTTTCGACTCGCCGCGCAACTTGATGGACGCGGTCGCAATGGGCCGGGCGGACGTGGGCGGGCCGGGCAGCGCGACTGGCATTGCCGCGATCGTCGAGTCGCTTTCACCCGGCTCGGTGCGTTACTACGGATTTGCTTGCGACGACGGCAACGGCAATGACTACCACCTGCTCGTGCGGCCGGACAGCAACATTTCCTCGATGAAAGACCTTGCCGGCAGGAAGGTTGCGCGCCTGCCTGGGCTGCAGTGGCTCGCGATGACGAACGCTATGCTGAAGGCAAACAACGTCAGCCTTGCAAGCGTGGAACAGGTCGAGGTGCCGCCGCAACTCCAGCTTCAGGCTCTTTCAACAGGGGGCGTTGACGCAATCATCGCGCTGCAGCCGGTCGTGACCATAGGCATAAGCAAGGGAGTGGCGAAGAGTGCCGAGGCTGCGATTGCGCCGAAGTACGTCACCACCCCGTTCTGTGCCGGCGCGGGCGTTGTTTCCGCAAGGTTTTTGCGCGAGAGGCCGGATGCCGCGGCGAAAGTGTTGAAGGTGATGAAGCGCGCGATGGTCGAGGCTAACGACGAGCCGAGGACGAGGGTTTTGGCAAAGTACTTGTCGATGGACGAGGGCGTTGCTGGAAAGCTGCCGTTCCCGCCTTACGACTTCGTGTGGCACGAGGACATGACTGAAGGCGTCAAGCGCGGGGTGCAAGAGTTTCTCGACGTGTTCGTGCGCGAGGGCATATTGAAGAAGAGGGTGCTCGTGGAAAGCATGCTAGCGGGCTAGTTGCGGGAAGCGGGTTGTTACCGCCCGCGTAATCTTTGTCGCAAGCCTCTCGCCACGTGTTGGAAGGGCTCGCGGCCGGGTTGAAGGCTTGGGTTGCGCGCGCCTTCGGGCGAGGTAATGAAGTTGTGGCGGCCGAACAAGTCCAACAATTTTTGCACGTCGCCATCGGGCAGATGCAATTCTTGCAGCAAGCCGGTTAGTTCGGGTTCGGAAGCCGGCGCGGGTATGGGACTGAGATCCACGCCGAACGCGTTGGACGCGCTTATTTGAGCGCGCACTTCTTCTAGACCCTTCACGTCAGTAACGCCGAAATCCTCGGGAACAAGCAGGGACGAAAAGGGGCTTATGCCGTAAGCGCGCAGGACGTCAGCCCTGTGCGTGAGTTCCGCCTTCCGCGCGCCGAACTTAGCCTGGAAGTCTTTCAAAGCCTGTGCGTCGCTGGTAGGCGCGCGTGCGCGCATCCACGCGTTAGCCTCTGTTGCAAACGCGGTTGTTTCTTGGTGCAAGCGGGTTATTTCAGGATATACTGGGACTCGGCTTATCAATAGAGTGCTCCGGTTGAATACGTCAAGAAGGGTTCCTGGAGTCAACCCGAATTTTTCGTCAAGCTTGCCGCTAGACAATTGTTCAAGCGCGGTTCCGCCCAGTTCCAGTACGTCACTCTTTTTCAGGCGTATAAGGCGCGTTCCGCGGACACCCCGTTCAACGTGCGGCAAGCCTACTAACGCGTCTTGCTCAACTTTCAAAATTTGTTCGCGTGACGCTACTGCTGAAGACACGGCCATTCCACAGCCCGTTCTCTCGCTGCCGTTCGGCAACCGCACGCTGATCGCATCAAGCGCGTTCTGGGCTATCCGCCCGAGGTAAACGCCCTTGCGGTGAATCGCGCCATAATTCGTTTCACGCGCACCGAACCTTGCGGGAGTAACGTCACGCGCTGCGACAACCCCGCGCGGGAGTGAAGGAGCTTCGCCCTTGAAGGGCTTCTCGCGCGGCGGGCTTGGCGCGTCCACGGGACGAGTGCGTTTGACTCTCACGAACGCGTAACGCGGCGACAACGGGTCGAAAATTGGTTTAATCAGCTTTTCGTAAACCAAACGGCGTTGATCCGCGAGGCTAGTGCCTTCGCGCTTTCTGCTCGAGCCAGCGTTTTTCTCCGCTTCTTCCTGCGGCGCTTTCGGCACTTTGAACTCTGCTTTCTCCGAATCAAGCGCTTCCTTAGAAAAGCCGCTTACCCAATTGCGCAAAGCCGCGTGGTTCTTACGCCAGAAATCGTGAGCGAACAACAACGCGTTCCCGCGGTCAGGCGCGCCCTTCAGCTTGAGTTCCTGTGGCTTGCCGAACAAATTATCGAAGCGCTTTGGGCTCAACCGGCGCAGGACGCGGAGTACTTGCGGCCGCGAGGGAAGCACCGTGGTTCCAGTAAGCCACTCTGTTACTGCTTGGCCGCTTCGCTCCAAGCGAATGGTTTTCCTGTCGCCAAAAATTGCGTTTGCCCTCGCGTCTAAGCGCTCCAAACGCGCAGTTATTCGTTCAACCCCCGCAGCTACTGTCTCGAGGTTTTTCAAGTCTTTGTGAGTCATTCCCAGCGAGTCAAGCAAATATTGCTGCAGGCGCGGTACGGGCTTGCCGTCGACTAAAGAAGGCAAGTGGAGCTGTTCGTGAGCCGAACGGTAAGCCAAGTCGTCTTCAAGCAGCGCCCGCTTTATTTGAGCGAGCGAAACCTTCACGTCAGGCCGTTGTTCCAACACCAAGTCGTTGGGCTGCAAGTGCTTTACGAGCTTGCGCGCGGTTTCGTCGCCAACGCGAGTCCACACCCAAGCGTCGTGCGGAAGGATAGTGTTGCCGCCGTAAGTTTCTACGAGCACGTGTTGCCTAGGCGCGTCGCCTTGTCGTTTGTTTTGCTTAAGCATGCAAAACTACTTGCGCACAGGTTCTTAAAGCAGCCTGCCAAGCGAACGCAGCACTTGAACTTTGGAAGCGAAACGGTTGGCGAACGAAAACTAGAGCCGAAAAAACGAGTGCGCGAGTTAAAAAAATAAACGAGAAAAAGAAGCAAAACCAAGTCGCTTAGTCGGGCTTACTTCTTTTTCTTCTTCTTTGCCACTAAGATTTCACCACCGGTCGGGTTTATGAAACTGCAATCATCAAACAGCCAGCCAATTTAAACTTTGCGATTGAAGGGTAGTGTGTTTAGTCACGTAATTATTTTCCATTTGTCAAAGATAGGCTTTGAGCAAGTCGCGCGCAAGGCGCAAAAGCGAAAGTGGCCGTACTGAATGATTATGCGATTGCGTTGCCAGCGCCGCAAAAGCGCAGGTAGGGGTCGACCCATTGGGACCATAACTGCACGGGGTTCTTGACGGGGATGAGCTTGCTTTCTTCAACTGCGAAGAGCTCGTGGTTGTAAAACACCGCGCCTTCCTCCTGCTGGTGGCGGAGGTTGGATTCAAGCACCTCGCGCAGCAAGCGCTTTTCCCCAAGGCGTTCAAGCGCATCTATCAACCACAATGTTTCGCGGGGCCACGCGACGCGCGCGTGGTAATCCTCGTCGCCAAAGTAAGTGTTGCCTTCGGCGAGAGTGATGATTCCGAAAAGCGCGCCTTCCCGCGATATCCCTAGTGGTTTTGAGGCTTCCAACGCGGCCTTCAACCCGCCGGGGGGTAGGAATGGCGCGAGGGTTGCTGCTGCGGAGAGAGCGTGGCTGGAAGGCAATCTGCAAACGTTGCCTTGCAAGTCTGCAATGTGGCCGAATGGGGGGTTGCCGAAAGTGTTGCGGAAGGAAGAAAGCGCGACTTTCGCGAGGGGGTGGCCGTAATCGTGCAGCAGCCGCACCCACAAGGCGTTTAGCTCGACGAGGGCGAAGGGTTCCGCAGCGCGGTTGCGCCAGGCGGGGGGCACGCGCGTGGGCACGCCTCCCACTATCGCGTCAGTCCAACCGTAGCTCGCCGAGCCGTAAAGCAAGCCTTCGCGCAGGAAGACTGTCTTGCTTCCTTTGAGGTTGTGCACGAGACGTTGGAGGTAACGGCCTGCTTCCGCGAATTCTTCCGGCGCGACTTGCGAGAGCGCGTCTGCGGCGTGAAGAAAGTTTAGCGTGGCTGCGAGGGACTCGCCTGAAGGCTTGAGGGTGCGTTCGTCAAGCTTGGTGGGAAGAAGCGCGTGCGCGTGGCTCGCCCCGTAAGAAAGCCATTTGCGCACCGAGAGGGGCATGGCGGCCGAGTAAAAAAGCGGGTTGTGGGCGAGCGTGAAGAAAGCGTCGGAAAACCACGGGGTGCGGAACCAGAATGCGCCAGCCTCAGGTAATGGGAAGGGCGTTTGCGACAGTAACGCAAGGCCTTCGGCGCGGCACGCAACTGCCTCGCCGCCTTCCCCTCCGAACGTTTTCGAGGATTGGCGTGCGATGTCGCGGAAAAGCTTTTCGGGCGGCTCTTCAACAAAATGGGGCTGCAAAAATGAAAGTGGCGATAGCGCTAGGGAAGCCTTGCCTCCTTCGAAAGTTATGGCGCCGGGCGCGAACAGCGTGGCAGCCTGCCCGCAGGGAGTGCCGTCGGGGTTGCGCCCGCCACTTCCAAGGCGGTAGTTCCAGTGTTGGGGTTGCGGGAGGGGCGTGAACGTTCCGGTGGGAAAATAGAGCTTGAGGGAATGGCGAGTGTGCGCCTGTGAACCGGTGGTCGTCGTGATTACAGCCGTGGAGCCGCGCGAGTGGCATTCGTATTCTTGGGGGGAGGGGCTGGCGTCGTACATGAACCTTATGTCGACGAGCGGCTTGACGGTTGCTTGCGCGTGGTGGGGGAATTCGAAGAGGAATTCAAGGCCGGATGGGGAGAGTGAGTAAGACGCGGTGGCCATGCCGATGCTGCTCGAGTAGTTGTACGCGATAGCGCGGGGGGTGGCGATGGTGTTCGTGGGCGTTAGTTTCACGGGCGAGCCGGCGTCGAGCAGCGAGAAAGCGATGGCGTCGACAAACTTCCAGTTGCCTTGCGCAGTCAGCGCGCTGAAGCCTTCGTAAGGATAATCGCGGTTGGGCGTGTGGAAGCCGTCGAGCGGCACGGTGGCGAGCGATTGGCTGAATTCGAAGGCGCCGCGGCGGAGGTAAGCCCGGCGCGGCTGCAAGCCAGCTGCGACTGCCGGGAAAACCCATTTCTTCGATGTTTGCAAATCCAAGTTATCCACTAGAACGAAGCGAAGTTAGGGCGTTTGACGCGCTTACTCGCGCAAGCCGTACTTCATCACTTTGCCTGAATCCTCCAAGTAAATCTTGTTCTCGCGGCTGAGCCAACCTAACGCGCCCGCCACTTCATCTGTGGAGAGCTTTGCCTTGCTTTTCAGCTGGCTGATGCTCAACGCGCCTTCGCCTTTCAGGCACAGCCACACTTTCCCGGAATTCACGCCAAAAATTTCTTCAGGCTCTTTCATTAAACCACCCCTCGAACTAAAGTTTTTTACTGCGGTCGCATAGCTTTTCGCGACTAGGCGTGCGATTGTCGCCCAGTTGAAGTGCGGGTCTTGCACGCGCTTTGCCCCCTCTCCTGCAACGGAGTTGTCGGAAGCCTTGTTCTTAAGGGCGAGGCGCAGCACGCGCAGCAATAGTTCTGGCTTCAAGTCGAATTCTTCCATCGGCGCCTTGAAACCGTTCAACCCCGTGCGCAGTATTTCGTTCAACCCGCCGGTAGCGCCGGCCACTACGACTGGGCCTTGCAAGCCGTTGCGTTTGGCCGCCAAGTCTGCAGCCAGCCCTTCGAGGCACACGAGGCCGAAAGGCTCGTATAACGACGGGAAGGCCATCACGTCGCAGGCGCAGAACAACCCTTTCTTTTCGCGCTCGCCCACCCACCCGCTGTGTATCGCCACGCGTCCGGCAAGGCCGCGGCTGGCAATGAACTGTTCGTAACGCGCTTGCGCGTCGGGCGCGAAGCTGCTTACCAGGACGAGGCCCACCGAATCGTCGTCCAGCATTGCCACTGCGTCTATCAACTGTGCAATGCCCTTGCGGGTTTCAGTGCGGCCGACGAACATGATGTACTGCCGCTTGCCGGGAAGGATTTGTTTGAGGAACTGCCTGCCTTGCTGGATGTCTTGCTTGGAGACGGTAAGCCAGTCTGCGAGAATTATGCCGTTGGGAATGCCGGCGGCGTGCTCGCCCATCAGCACGAGGTCTTGCGCCTCGGAAACGAGGAAGTCTTGGTAAGCTTCTATCTTGCGGTTGGCGTACGCCGCCCAGCCCGGCGGCTTCGACGGCGCAAGCCGGTTTGCAAGCTCTTGCGCGAAAGGCAGGTAGTTGTAAAGGAGAAACTTGGCTTCAGATACCGACACGCCTTGCACGAAGTCGGCTTCAAGCAGCGACGCGACTTCGATGGAGAAAGGCGCGGACTCAACGTCCGGCTTGCCCATCGCCCGGCCCATTTCGGTGGAGTGGAAGCGGCAGTGAAGCGGAATGCCGAGCTTCTTGCGGCACAAGAACCCCGCCGGGAAGGCAAGCCAATCTTGGCAGTCGACGAGCGAGAAATCGCGGTTCAACTCGCGGCGCGAAAATTCCACGAACTCGGGCACGGCTTGCCAAAAGGCGCACAACGCGCGGTAGTAATCCCACGAAGACGCTTTCAACGAACGCACGCCGTAATCCTTCCAAAGCTCGGCTTGCACGGCGTCCACGCCAGCCGCGTCAACGTTGGGTTCGATGAACACGGCGCGCTGGCCCGCGCGCTCGGCGAAAAACACTTTGTGCCCGAACGCAGAGTACTCTACCGCAGGCTGCAAGCCTTCCTCCCGCTGCGAAAATGGGTCGCAAAAACCCAGCAGTTGCAACGCGGGCTTGCGCACGGCCTGCTTCCACTTGGAGGCGAACTCGACCGTAAACCTGTGCAGCCCGCCCACGGGGCGTTCGAGCTCGGTCACGACGAAAAGCACGTCATTCAAGCGAACGCCACCTCCCCACTTGGCGTACCGGACTGGCCGAGCTTGTCGTCAACAACCTTCTCGAAATCGATGAGTATGTTCATAAAGTTGGCGTAATTCTCGAACGGCGAGTTTTCCTTGTAAGGCGAAAAGTGTTTGTGCACATCCCCGTCCGACCAGCTCTTGCGGCACAAGTACATGAAGTGGTCGCTCGTCTGCAGCTTGCGGCACGTCTCGAGGAGCTCTTCATCCCCGCACTCGGCGACTTTCGAGGCGACTTGCTGGAGTTTGTGGAAGCACGCCCACTGCTGGCGGTTGCCGAGCCACGTGCTCGCGTCGCGCTCCAAATCCGCCCAAGACACGGTTTGAGTTGAACCCACTTCGCCAGAGGGAGTGAACTCGGCGGCTTGCGACAGCGTGCCGAACGCGACGCCGCGCGCCTCTGCTTCGGGGGGAAGGTGGCGGATGAACTCGAAGATGCCGGTCGACCGCCAGTGGTGCTCGCCGATAGTCTCGTAATCCATAAACAAGTTCACGAAATCGCCGTCAGCCGCGTCAAGCCACGCGGCGTACTTCGGCGCTACCAACGGCCACTCGCCCCAACCTTGGTTGGAAAACCTGAAGCCCACATCGTCGGAAAGATGGTAGTTGCGCAAGAGGAGCTTCAACCCCCCGGCGTCCGACGCGAGGTAGTTGTAGTTCGGCGAACGCCCCCCCAACAGGCGTTCGGTGCCTTCGCAAAGCATCGCCTTGAAACCCAGCGACCGGACGGCGCGCGCAGTGCGGTTGTCGTACAACAACTCGGTGTTGCGGAACACGCGAGGCTTGAAACCCAACTCGCGCCGCACTGCGTCAGCGTGCTTGCGCACTTGCTTGCGGAACTCCGTGTGGCTGAAAAAGAGCGACGAGAGCGAGTGGTAATACGTTTCGGCGAGGAACTCTGCGCGCCCGGTGCGCGCCATTGCGCGAAAGCCCTCCAGCACTTCTGGGCACCACGCTGACGCTTGCGAGATGAGCGTGCCGCTCACGCTGAAGGACACGGCGAAATGGTCGTGCGCCTCCAGCAACTCTAGCAGCATCGCGTTGGCGGGAAGGTAGCACGAGCGCGCGATGGACTCGAAATACTTGCGGTTCATCGCCTCGTCGAAGTAAGCGCTGCCGGGTTCTGATTGTTCGAACGGCGAGTAGCGCGCCAAGCGGAACGGCTGGTGGACGTGAAAATAGAGGTTCACGCGCTTAACCATTGGAAGAAACCTCGCAACGAGAATAGCACGCCCCAAACTCAATTCGCCCATCAACCGGCTCCGTGCACGAAACGGAATCCTGAACCCCAATACCCCCAGACAGGATTACGTTGGGTGCATTCACGCGCTTAACCATTGGAAGAAACCTCGCAACGAGAATAGCACGCCCCAAACTCAATTCGCCCATCAACCGGCTCCGTGCACGAAACGGAATCCTGAACCCCAATACCCCCAGACAGGATTACGTTGGGTGCATTCACGCGCTTAACCATCAGGAAGAAACCTCGATGCTTGAAGGAATTGCATTCTCGCCGTTTTCGCGCAGCACTTGCTCGTACACTGCTTTCGTGTCGCCGCCGCGGTCGAACCACTTTTGCCCTGCGGCCGTGCGCCGCGCGGCCTCGCCCGCCTTTGCCCGCAGTTGCTCGTCATCAAGCAGCATCGTGACGGTGTGCGCCAGCTTGTCAACGTCCCAAAAATCAACTGGAAACATTCCGTCACCCATCTCGCACGCGCCGGCAGTCTTGCTTATCACGACGGGCTTGCCGAAATGCATTGCTTCAAGCGCAGTAATGCCGAAAGGCTCGCGCACGCTCGGCAGCACGAACACGTCGCAACAGTTGTAAAGCGTGGAAAGCTTTTCTTGCGGAACATTGCCGAGAAACATCACGCGGTCCTCCACTCCCAACGCCGTGGCGAGCTCAACGAGCGCGGGAAGGAACGCGCCAGTGCCGCTCACCACGAAAAGCGCGTCAGGCCGGTGGCTGGCCACCTTCCGCACGGCGCGCAGGAAGTAATCAGCGCCCTTCTGAATGCTGAGCCTCCCGTGGCAAAGCACCACGTGCTTCCACCAAAACCGCGTCTCGCGCTTGGGGGCGGGCGGCAGCATGAGGGGCGTGGCATTGTACACCACGTGCGTCTTGCGCTTGTCCAAACCGAGCTCTGCCGCAAGCTGCTCGCGCATGATGCCGCTCACGGCGATTATCGCGTCAGCGTTGCGCACGCCCATCTTCTCCAACTCCAGTATCCACGGCGTGGGGTTGAGGCACGCGCTGCGGTCGAACTCGGAGCTGTGCATCGTGATGACGAGCGGCAAGTTGGTGGCGCGCTTGGCCAGCAAGCCTGCCGAAGTGGTTATCCAATCGTGGCAGTGGATGACGTTGAAAGGCTCTTTCGCATGCTCTTCCACCACTGCGGCCGCCGCGGCCGTGTTGTAAGTGTTGACCGCCTCGAAAAACTCTTTTCCGTAAGCCTTGTCCAACACCATCGAAAAAGCTATCTTGCCTCCCGAAACGGTGTACTTTAACGCGGAAGCCATTGAGTAAGAGTTGAACTTCAGGAACTCGCCGAGAGTCATGCTGCTGACTGAAGAGACTTTCACGCACTTCATCCAAGGCGCGTCAATCGCACAGTTCGTGGGCGGCATGAAGAACGTCACGTCAACGCCGTGCTGCGCTAACGCCTCCGTGAGGTAGCGGCAGTGCACACCGAGGCCTCCGGAAGTAAAGGGAGGAAACTCCCAGCCCACCATTGCTACGCGCGTATATCCCCACCTGCGCGACGGCGCGAAATGCCGTCTTAAACATTACGCAAACATGCTTTTAAACGCAAGCAGTAGGCAGAGCGGGGGGTGCAATGCAGACGTGGAAACTTGGACGAAAGCCGCTTTGCTAACCGCCGCAGCCGCAGCCCCCGCCAGCGCCGCAAGACCCGCCGGAACCGGCAGCCCGCACGGGCAAAGGCGATTCCGGCACGCTCCCGCCATCGTCTTCCACCAGCAGCCTGCCGCCACCCATCCCCATCGTACACGAGATGGGAAACGCGCCGGGCTTGTCGGCAACGAACTCTACGATGTTGTCCGCGGCGGTTATGAGTTTCCTCACGCCGTACCCGCCAATGACGAGCGTGCGCATGCACCCGGTGAAAGTGTTGGCTTCCGCCTCTATGCGGACGGTAGTGCCTTTCGCAACGCGAATTTCAGAAGGCGAATAACGCCCGGCCTCAACTCTCAGCGGCACTACCACCACCTCGCCCGGCGTGGCGGCAACCTTCGCTATGCTAGCGCCAGCCAGCCGAACGGCGTTAACGTCACCCGAAGCGCCGGCTTGAGACATGAAGAAAGCTATTGTCAACGCTGCAATCATCACCGCAGCAACCACGTAATCATCCATAACAATCCCCTCTTTAGAGTTCCTTCTCGTTGAACGGAATAAAATTCATAATGTCCAGGCTGGCGTTAGTTTGCTCCAGCACGCCTGCCACGACCACGTTCTTGCCAAAGAACCCTTCTATCGTGTCACCAGCGTCGGCAAACTTTCCTTCAGCACGCATCAGCTTCGCTTCAGCAGCCCCGAAGAAAACGGGGTAGTACGCCGTAGCTCCAAGCACGTGGGTTTCATAACCGGCAACGCTTCCTTCGGCCAGCCTGATTTTCTTGAGCAGCTCGTCGGTGTAGCCCAGCTTGTAAAAAAGCTTCGGCTCGCCGCCAGGCGTTACTTTGACGAATGCGCGGCCTTCCTCGCCCTCGATTGCGTCAAACGCGTTGGCGTCAAGGAAATGCATCTCGTCCACCGGGCTCCCGGTCTTGCGCAACACGCCTTCCACCGATATATTGCGGATGCCGAAGAAACCTTTGATGCTATCGCCCGGTTTTGAAAACAGTTTCTCGCCCCGCATTGCCGACGCTTCAGCATAGCCTATCACCATCGCGCCGCCTTCCGGCACGGAGTTTCCTTCAGCTGCAGAAAGCTTTGACAGGGCGTTGTTCTTCGCGCTTGCAAACAGCTTCATCGAACCGTCGGGCGCAAAACCGACTTTCAGCCGCATTCCCTCAAAAAACCCGGCGTCCACGCCGCCCGCAGGCATCTCTTGGCCCGGCGCGAGGGTTAGGTACACTGCCGCGCCAAAAATCAAGACGCCAAGCGTAAATGCAATCGCCTTATTGTTTTCGCCAATAAACCCGCCGAAGTTCATCATTCTTCACACTCCCCTTACAGCTTTATCCACCGCAGTGTCAACGCGTTTGCAACCACCGAGACGCTTGAGAGCGCCATTGCCCCGCCGGCGATTATGGGCGAGAGCAGTATCCCGAACGACGGGTACAACAGCCCCGCCGCAATTGGTATTCCAAGCACGTTGTAGACCAGCGCCCAAAACATGTTTTGCCTTATCTTGTTTATGGTCGCACGGCCGAGCCTTATTGCCCGCGGCACGTCTTGCGGATCGGAACGCATTAACACTACCGACCCCGTTTCCATGGCCACGTCGGTGCCGGAACCCATCGCAATGCCGATGTCCGCCTGCGCCAACGCCGGGGCGTCGTTTATCCCGTCGCCCACCATGACGACCTTAAGCCCCTTGTCCTGCAGCTGCTTGACGTACGACGCCTTGTCTTGCGGCAGCACCTCGGCAAAGACGTTCCGTATCCCAGCCTGCCGGGCTATGGCTTTGGCAGTCCGCTCATTATCGCCGGTAATCAACCACGTTTCCACGCCGAGCTTCTTAAGCTCTTCCACCGCCTTGACGCTCGTTTCACGAATCGTATCGGCGACTCCAATTACCGCTATGGGCTTTGCATTGGCCTTGAGGACCATTGCCGTCTTGCCTTCCTCCTGGAGGCGGGACACCACAGTATAGACGTGCTTCGACTGCGCGCCAAAAGCCTTGTCAGGCTTCCCTAAAGCCACGCTGCTGCCGTCAACCACGGCTTCGACGCCAAAACCGGGAGTGGCCTTGAAACCACGGGCTTTCTTGAGCGCGGTATTCTCGCATTTCACGAACTCGACTATGGCGTCTGCCAGCGGGTGTTCCGAATTGTTTTCAACCGCGTAAGCAAACTCCAAGGACTTCCTGCGGTCTTTCGGTGAAAAAACTATAAAGTCCGTGACCTTGGGCTTCCCCTCGGTAATCGTGCCAGTCTTGTCAAAGACGACTGCCTTTATCTTGTGCATCAGCTCGAGGCTCTCGGCATTCTTGATTAAAATGCCTTTCTGGGCTCCGATGCCGGTGCCGACCATGATGGAAGTCGGCGTTGCCAAGCCCAACGCGCACGGGCAGGCGATCACCAGCACGGCCACGGAAACCATTAGCGCGAAGGAGAACGGCTGGCCGAGCAGGAAGTACCAAGCGACGAAGGTAAGTATCGCGATGGCGATTACTACCGGCACGAAGATGGCGCTGATTTGGTCTGCAAAACGTTGTATGTTCGCCTTGCTTCCCTGCGCTTCCTCGACGAGCTTGACTATCTGCGAAAGCACCGTGTCCTTCCCGACTTTCGTCGCCTTGAACTTGAGCGCGCCGTGCTTGTTGATCGTGCCGCCAATGATTTTAGATCCCTTGGTTTTCTCCACAGGGATGCTTTCGCCGGTGACCATGCTCTCGTCAACGGCAGACGCCCCCTCCACGACGATGCCGTCCACCGGCATTTTCTCCCCGGGCTTGACTACAACTATGTCGCCGGCGACTACTTGTTCAATCGGGATTTCCAGCTCTTGCCTGGCGCGAATTACGGTTGCGGTCTTGGGCGCGAGCCCCATGAGCTTCCGAATGGCCTCGCTCGTCCTGCCCTTGGCAACCGCCTCAAGGTACTTGCCGAGGATGACGAGCGTAATCAGGATTGCGGCGACTTCGAAATACTGTTCCTCAACAAGGCCGAACAACGCTGCTATGCTATAGAAATATGCGGCGCTGGTGCCCACGGCTATAAGCGTGTCCATACTCGCGCTTTTGTTCTGCAGCGCGCTCCACGCGCCCAAGTAAAAGCTCTTCCCTATCACGAACTGCACGGGCGTTGAAAGCAGGAAGAGCAGCAGCATGCGGTAAGGAAAGTCCATTACAAACATGCCTAAGATTAACGCCGGTATTGCAAAAGCCGCGCCTATAACCAACAAGGTCTTTAGCGTAGAGATTTCTTTCTCGCGCACTTGCCTTTCGCCGTCAGCGTCAACACCGACTCTTGCGGCATAACCCCTTGATTTAATGGCGTCAACGACGGCTGATTCGTTGGTTTGCGCGTCGTCAAACTCAACCAGCGCCTTGCCTGACGCATAATTCACATTGGCCTTCACCACGCCGAGAGTCTTTTCAAGCGCCCGCGTAATAAGCACGGCGCACGACGCGCAGTGCATCCCGCCTACCGCAATCTCAACCCTAACCATCACAACCACCTACAAATCCAACCACTTACGCGCCCAACACCACGCCCGCCTTAGGCCCGTAAATAAATACTGCCGTCAAAACCAAGTAGCACGCAAGCGAAATCGCCACGAAATCAAAAAAACCTATCTTCACTCGGCCTTCTTCTATACGCCCGTACTCCTTGTAAAGCATATAGCTGGACGAGGCAATCAACGCGAGTTCAACGCCCGTCAGGATGAACAGGAACAGAATCAAGTGGTCGAACGCGAGCATCACGGAAAGCATCGCGCCCATCGTGCCAGCCATCAACCCGCCCATCACACCTTCCATCACGCCCATCACGCCGCAACAACGGCCGGTAAGGTAGCCTAAAGCCATTCCCGCAGCCATTCCCACGAGGCTGCCGACAAACATTCCGTTAGCCGCGCCTGCAAACGCGCCCACGAGAAAACCGCCAGCCATGCCGAAAGTCATGCCCGTCATCATGCCAGTCATGCACGACGCCTTGCGGCGAAAGGCCTCGGCGTGATAGACCGCGAAAACCAACGCGACGATTGAAACGGCCGTGAGGAAAAGGACGCTTGAATACGTGGCCAAAAAGCCGGGAATCTTGTGGAAAAACATGAAGTACAACACCGCCTGCGCAGCCAGCACAACTGCCAACGCCGCCACGGCCGTCTTCAAAAGCCTGTGCTCAAACGCAAACTCCCTGCCACCCGCCAAAATGCCGGAAAAGAACGCCAACACCCGCCTTGCAGAGCCCGCCTCGAAACGCGCGCCATCATCCGCGCCCGCCTCCTCGCCCGGCGAAAGCAACTGGTAACCCTTGGCAAGCAAATCTTGCCTTATCGCCGCAAGCTGCTCGGGACTGCAATCAAGCTGCACGCGGTTGCCACTCGCATCAACAACCACCGACGCGCCTTCGTGGCACGCAACAGACCGCTGGATAATCTTCGCGCACGAATCGCAGTGCATGCCTGAAACCTTGAAATCAACCATTGCAACACACGCCCTCCCGTTTACACGCCGTAACCCTCGCTGCGAATCGCCGCCTTCACCGCCTCAAGCACGCCCGCAGAATCCACGTCCACCCGCACGCGGCCCGCCTTGGCGTCAACCGAAATTGTCTTCACGCCAGGCACGCCGCCCACGGCGTCCTTCAACAACAACTCGCAACTCGAACAATGCATTCCCGAAACCGCCAATTCCTTCTGCATAACCAACAACCTCCTCGCGTCAAGCCGCTCTCATGCCAAGCCACTTCCAACATCAAACCACGCGCCGCCTAAAGCCACGCGCCGCCTAAAACCACGCCTTGCACCAAACGCCACGCCTCACCTTACGCCACCGAGAAACCTTCGGCAGTTATGGCCTCGGCAACATGCTGCAGGCACGCGCCGCACCCCGCCTCGAACTCGACAAACCCCCTGCCAACTTGCACGACGCTCGCGCAAACCACGTCCTCAACTGCAAGCTTCACTACCGTTTCGCAACGGCGGCAGTGCATGCCGCCCACCTTAAGCAAATCCTTCACGCAAACCAACCTCCGCCAAGCCAACCGCCTTTCACTCCGCAATCAAAACCCCGCGAAACATTCGCATCGAACAAGCGTATTCAAACCGCCCGGCAGGCGGGGTGAACTCGGCAACTTGCTCCTTGCCACCCCGCGAGATTAACGTAACCCCGAAATCGCGCATCACCAGCACGCTGCCGCAACCCGCGCCAGGCTTGGCTGTGAAATGCAGGCGCACCGGCACGCCCGCCTTCACGCGCGTAACGGGATTGTCGTAAACCCCCGAAGGCAACGCCGTAACGTAAACGTCCTGCACGGCCTGACTGCCGCCCGCGCCAATACCGCCGCCCGCAACCGGCTCGAAACCCGCAACAGGCTCACGCCCACTACTATAATCTAACTGCTGCGAAGGCGGCCTCATCGCCCCCGAAAACATTACTACGGCCAGCAAGCCCACCACGCCCAACGCCAGCACACCCAGCATGCCGTTGCCACGCAAGCGGTTGCCGCGCACACCGTTGTCGCGCAACCCGCGGCCGAAAAATCTTTCCATACTTAGTTTCAAGGACTGAAACAATATTAATAAGTTAGTGAAACAATGGTTTCAAGTGCATAACAACGCTTTGGAGGGTTTCAGAATGAGAAACAAGCTCGGCTGGTCGGCGCGCAAGCGCGTGGTGGTAGCAATAGCCATAACCGCAGCATTCCTAATACTATTCTTCGCACTTCTAATCACCTACAGCTTTCCCGACCGCACCCCGCCGTTGTTCATGCTGCTGGTGAGCTACCACTTCGAATTCATGCTAGTCGTTGTCGGCGCCGCAGCCGCGGCCGGCGCCTCCATATTCCTGCTGATGCAAGAGGAGGTCGCGCAGCGCGAGAAAGAATCGCAGTTGAACGCCGAACTCGCACTCTCACTGCTAAAGCCGGAAGAACGCAAGGCCGTGAGCCTCTTGATAAGCAACGGCGGCGAGTGCCTCCAGGCGGAAGTGGCGCGCCTGGAAGGAATGACGCGCCTCAAGGCCCACCGCACGGCCGCAAGCCTCTCCCAACGCGGCGCAGTCACGCTCGAACGCCGCGGCAAAGTGGTGGTGATGAAACTCGCCGACAACGTCAGGCAAGCGCTCGTACAGTGACTATGACAAGCCCCCCGCTCGCTACAATAGGCCTACCGCTGCAGCAGCAGGCGCACTAGGCCAAGCTTCTCGAAAACGAGTTGCGGCAGCCTGCCGAAGTTGCCTTGCGCCACCCAAAACTCCCAAAGAGAATTAAGCGTGGGAAAGCCGGAAAACCCTCCGGCCAAGTGCAGCACGAACAGCAACACCGTCCAGCAGGCCATCGCCCCCAACGCCAGCCGCGCCTTGCGGCCGAACTCTTTCAACAGCACGCCGCAACCCAACGCGTAGATTATGAATAGCGCGGCGAAGTAACGGTGGCTGAACGAAAAGCCGGTAGTGCCGTTGAACGACGACGCCGTGACTAGCAGGAGGAGCGCGAACAGCGAGAGGAGCACCCACTTCTTTTCATTGCGCCACAGCCACACGCCGTAAAGCGCCGCGATACAGAGCGGCGTCCACCACAACAACCCCGGCGGGTCGCGCGAGAGCGAAAAAAGCACTGCAACTAGGCTGGAAACGCTTGGCAAACCCAAGAACGAACCGGTTCCCTGAACGATGTGGCTGGCCTCATACGATGATATTAACGGAAAACCAAATAACGCAATCCAATACAACGCCAACGCCGCGATGAACGGAAGCATCCCCAGCACGAGCTTGCCTGCATCGCCCCCCTTTCCACGGCAGAGGTAGTACGCCGCGAAAGGCAGCGCGAAAACAACGCTCGAGTACCGCACGAGCGTCATCACCCCCAACAGCGCGCCTGCCCAAAAGCTCTTGCGGTCGTCAACAATGAAAAGATATACTGCAGCCGCCAGCAACCCTGCTTCGACCGCGTGCGAGTACGTCAAGTCGTACGTCGCATACCGGATGAGGGGACTGCCGAAGAACGCCAGCAACACCGCCGCAGCCGCCTGCTTCTGCAAACCAATTTTTCGCAGCAAGAACAACGACAGCAACACCGCCGCAGCGGCGAAAGCCAAGGACGTAACCGCAACCGCAGCCATGTGCACGAGAATATCCCCCCGCTCCTGCAGGAAGAACGCGTCGGCAACGTGGAAAACGCGGAAATCGTCAAGCACGAGCGAAACGGCGTAGAGGGGCGCGCTCACCAACGCCAGGCCCGGCGCGTACTGCGAAAAGTACGTTCCAGTGGCAGGCCACAGCATCACTTCCGTGCCGTTCGCCACCGCGTTGAAGCGCAACTGTTGCGACAAGTTGAGCGTACCGTCCCTCACTCCCCCCTCCAATATCGCGTAATAGCCGAAGCCATCCCCCGCGACCACGGGCTTGAAGAACAACAGCGCGAACAAACCCAACGCCGCCAAGGCAAGGAGCTCGCCTCTTGAAAAGTCCACGCAATGCAATTGCCGCAGCACGCATTTAAGCGTTAACTCGAACGCGGCAACCGCACTTCCAAACAAGGCGCGCCCCGGTGGTTGCAAGCGCGGAAAGAACCGCCGAGTGCCTCGACAACCCTGCGTGAAATCACCTTGCCGCGGCCGTGCTCCTCCAGCCTTGCGCCTGTGCGCGTGGTGAAAGGCACTCGGCCAATCTTCGCAGCAACCTCCGACGAGAGGGGCTTTGCGCCGAGGCTCACAAACCGCAGGCGTACGAAATCGCCTTCAGGCGCCGCCGACACCGACAGCCTCACGCCGCCGCGCGCCTCGGGGTGGATGGAAGCGTCGGAACGCAAGTTGCGAACCACGCCAGAAAACGCTTCCGGGTCAACCAAAACGTTCAGCCCTTTCGGCAGGCGCAGGCGCGCCTCGACAGGCCTGCCGTGCTTGTCGCGGTATTGCAACCCATCGGCGAACTCGCGGCGAACCAGCTCGCGCAGGTCAACCTCCTTGCGCGCCAGCCTCAACGAAAAGTCGAGCGCTTCAATGCTACGCAGGGGGTGAAGCGCGTTGCGGGCGGCAGTCAGAATGAAGAACCTATGCCCGTCTGGAAGCACGCCTTTCAACGACTCGGCCTCGCGAATGACTTCCTCAACAACCGCCCGCATCCTTGCCGCGTTGCGCTTAGCCAACGGAATGTTGAGCTTCGAGACGCTGGCAGTACCGCGCTTCAGCAAACCCTCCCGTTTGGGGGTTTCTTCGCAAAGCAGCTTCAACAAGCGCGCGCAGGCAGCCTTGCCTTCCGGCGGCAGGTAATAACTCGCGAGAACGCCGGGTCTTGCGTCGCGAAGGTTTTCTCCAGTACCCATCAATGCGGCAAGCGGCTGGCCGAACTCGTGCCTCGCGTCGCGAATGCCTTCCAACAACCGCCTGCGGTCCTCAAGGGGAAGCTTAGTCACGCCACCACTCCCAACAGCAAGCCTATGACGTAGCCTGCCACTGCGGCGATCACGCCCACGCCCGCCATCTCCAACCCTCCCTTACGCCAGTCGCCAACCGTCTCGCGCGCCCGGAACGCCCCTGTTGCGAAAAGCACCACTGCGGAGAGGGCTATTGCCGCGGCCGCGCCCGTCCAAACGGAGGCAGTGAGGAAGAACGGCACGATGGGCACGAGCGAACCCACTAGCGCGGAAATGCCTACCACCACCGCTTCAGTTGCGGGACTGTCGAAATCTGTTTGCGTGAGCTTCAACTCGCCCAGCATCATCTCGTCCACCCAACGCTTGCGGTTGGAGGTAATGTGCCGCACTATCGCGTCGAGCGTCCTGCCGCGAAAGCCCTTCGCCCGGTAAATCTTGCGAATCTCTTCGCGCTCGACGCACGGAAAATGCAGGATTTCGAACTCTTCGCGCTTGACTTGCGCGGCGTAGTACGTCTTTTGCGCCTTCGTTGACGTGTAAGCAACCGCCGCCATGGAAATGCTTTCCGCCAGCGTGGCAGCCACGGCCGTGACGAGCACGAGCTTCACGCTGCCGGTGGCCGTGGCAACTCCAAGGATTATGCCCAGCACGTTCACTATGCCGTCCTGCCCGCCGAGAATCAACTGGCGTAACAACGCGCCCCGCATGCCGCGGCCTTCCAGCTGGTCGTGCCTGCAGCGCTGGCGCTCGAACGAAACATTACCGCAAATCGGGGAAGCCATACGCAAGTTTCCACTGCAAGGCGCCTTAAAAGCGTTTGCGGAAAATAGTTTT
>JBBSWX010000022.1:0-1136 GCA_038046065.1 Microcaldota archaeon
CCGTTCGCAAGCGAAGCGGCCGCAAAACCAATCACTACCGAAGACGTGGACACCGTCGCGAAAACGCGGGGCGTCAAGATGGCCGCGGGAATACTGATGAAACCCGCCAGCACTGCGTACAAAGACGAAGGAAAAATGGGGATAGTCATAGGCTACCCACTAGACGACACGCGACGCCTGTTTGAAGACATGGGCGGATACGAAATGGCTTCCGGCCGCAAGCTCAAGGCGTCAGACAACCGCAAAGTCGTTCTCGGCTCGTACGCCGCCGACGGCGTGTTCAAACGCAAGATATACGTGGGCGACGCCATCACTATACTCGACAAGCGGTACGAAGTCGTCGGAATATTCGAGAGCACCGGCGACCGCAGCAACGACATGGCGTTTTACATGCCGCTCGAAACCATGCGTCGCGACTTCGACAAGAAAGACGTAGTGTCAATGGTATTCGCCCAAACCCAAGCGGGCTACGAACCGGCCAAAGTCGCCGAGGAAGTGCGCAAGAAACTCGCCCACCGCCGCGGCGAGAAGGAAGGTGAAGAGACGCTCAGCGTATCCACCGCGGAACAACTGCTCGACACGTTCAACTCGATATTCGGGATAGTGCAAGCCGTCGTCATAGGCCTAGCCGCCATATCGCTCCTCGTCGGCAGCATCGGCATCATGAACACCATGTACACTTCCGTGCTCGAACGCACGAAAGAAATAGGCATTATGAAAGCCGTAGGCGCGCGCAACAGCGACATACTCGCCCTCTTCCTCGCCGAGTCGGGAATGCTCGGCTTCATCGGAGGCGCGATAGGCGTTGCCACGGGGTACGGCCTCGCGAAAACCGTGGAAATAATCGCGGCCAAAGCGCTCGGCAGCGAGATGCTCAAAGCCTACTTCCCCATCGAGCTTGCCGTGGGCGCAATGGCATTCGCAGTCATAATCGGCACATTGTCAGGCGCGCTGCCCGCCCTGCAAGCAGCCAAGCTACACCCCGTCGACGCGCTGAGGTACGAGTAATTTAAGGCAAGAAAACATTAAGGGACGCGTATGCAAGAACGCGAACGAGTGCTCGAAAAAGTCGCAAGCGCGGTACGCGAAGGAATACTCCGGCCAAGGCGCGGCGAGCTGTTTGAAGAACTGTGGAA
>JBBSWX010000022.1:1236-10431 GCA_038046065.1 Microcaldota archaeon
CAAGCGCCGCGAGGTTAAAGGGTTTGAGCGAAAGACGACGAGCAGGCATATCCAACCACCTGCAGACCATTGCCAAGCCGCGCATAAAAAGGTATCTGCCGCCGGCTCAATCCACGCCGCCCGCCAGCTTCTTGATGAATAGAGACTCGTCAAGCCGCAAGTCGCCCGACACGGTGGTCGCTTCGCCCACCTCGATGAACGGCCACACGCGCGAGTAGTCCCCCACCACCGCACGGCAGCCCACCTTCGAAGAAAAGCCCAACAACGAGTACTGGCCAACGTGCGCGCCCCGCCCAACCACGCAATTCGCGTCTATCACGCAATCGCCCAGGCGCGCCTCGCTGCCGATGACGGCGTTCTCGAACACGATGCTCGAGTTGACTATCGCGCCCCCCTCCACCCGCACGTTGCGCATCAAGTGCGCGCCCGCCCCCACCACCGCGCCTGCGGCGACCGTGCAACCGTCCTCGATGATAGCCGGGCCGTTGATTATGGCGTTGCGGTCGATGACCGCGGAAGGGGATATGACGAGCCTGCCGGACTGCTGGCACTGGAACTCTTGCGAGAAAGGCTTGCCGACGAGGTACTGCATCGCCTGCTTGTGGCACTCCACGTAAGTCTTCGGCGAGTTCGTGTCGCCCCACATTCCCGAGAACGCGTGGCCGTAAATCGGCATTCGCACGAAAAAGTTTTGCCACAAATCCCCAACGCGGTCGGGCTTCTTTGAAAGCTTCTTGTGCTCGGCAACGTAACCCGGCAGGTACTCGCGCAAAACCTGCTCGCCCAAGCGGTAGATGCCCACGCTAGCCAAGTTCGACACGGCCTCGTCAACCTTGGGCTTCTCCTGGAACGCCACGATGCGGCCGTCACGGTCGACCTTCACCGCGCTGTACTGCTCCACGTCCCGCTTGTCGTTCAACGTGAACAACGCGAGCGTAGCGCTCCCGCCCTTCTTGCCGTGATGCTCCTCCAACCTGCGCAAGTCAAGGCCGTAAAAAATGTTGTCGCCGTTTATCACCACGCAGCCGTCGGAAATGCCCGCCTGCCGCGCGGCGTACTCTATCGCGCCGATAGCGCCGAACTTGTCCTCATCACTCATCGAACTCTCGAAAACGTAGCGGATGGGCACGCCGAACTTCGAGCCGTCGCCAAAATAGCTTTCCACCGCCCCCTGGTGGGTGTTAAGCGAAATCACCGCCTCCTCCACGCCGGCCGCCGCGCAGGCGCGCACGAGGTGCTCCAGCACGGGCTTTCCCGCCACCGGCACCATAACTTTAGCCAGCCGCAGCGTGAGCGGCATCAGCCGCGTGCCGTACCCGCCTGCAAGAAGAATCGCCTTCACAACCAAAACACCCATCAAACCAAATAAAGTTAAAGTATGAAGTAGTATGAACTTCTAGAAAGCATTTGCCGCAATGAAGATTTAAAGGTTGTGATGAAGATGGTGAACGAACTAATGTTCAGGGAGTACGACGTGCGGGGGCTCGTGGGAAGCGAGCTTGACGCCGCATTCTACGAACGCTTAGGCAAGGCCTTCGGAACAATCGTGAGGGAAAAGACGCGCGTGAAAAACCCGCGCATAGCCGTGGGCCGGGACAACCGCGCCACGTCGGAAGAGTACCAACAGGCGTTCGAACGCGGCCTGCACGCCGCCGGCTGTGACACGACCGACTTGGGAATGCTCACCACGCCGGCAGCGTACTACGCAGGCCTCCACCTAGCCGTGGAAGCCGTAGCAGCTATTACCGCATCGCACAACCCGCCAGAGTACAACGGCGCAAAGTTCAGGATAGGCGAAACGCCCGTGAGCGGGCTTGACGTGAAAAAAACGTTTTTCGAAGGAAACTTCGCAACTGGAAGCGGCAAGGGAAGCGCGCAAGACGTGAGCGGCGCGTACGTCAAAGCCATCGCCTTAGAGTGCAAAGCAAGCCGACCGCTAAAGATAGTGCTAGACTGCGGCAACGGCGCGGCTGGCAGCCTAGCCACCGCCGCGCTGAAGGCGTGCGGCCACGCCGTCACGCCAATGTACTGCGAACCCGACTACACCTACCCCCACCACCAGCCCAACCCCGTCAAGCCAGAAAACTATCCCGACCTCATCGCGGCCGTTAAACGCGGCAAGGCCGACTTGGGGATAATGCTCGACGGCGACGGCGACCGCTGCTGCGCAGTTGACGAGAAAGGCGAGATAATTTGGGCCGACTCGCTCCTCCTATTGTTCGCACGCGACTACCTCAAGCAACAGCCCGGCGCGACGGTCATCGTGGAAATAAAATGCTCGCAAGCAATACTCGACGACATACCTCTGAAGGGAGGCACGGCCGACCTCTGCCGCACGGGCTACCCTAACGTCGAACAGATGATGCGCGAGAAAGGCGCGCGCCTGGGCGGGGAGATGAGCGGCCACTTCTACTTCTTCAACGACGCCAAGCGGCACGATGGAAGCAAATGGTTCAGCGACGCCATATACGCCTCGTGCAAGCTCGGCCAACTCGTGGCAGGCAGCGGCAAGACGCTCTCGCAAATGCTGGAAGACGCACCCAAATACTACCCCTCGCCCGAATACCGGCCGCAGGTGACTGGCGAAGAGAAAAACAAGGAAAAGATAGTCGCAACAATCGCCGCGGAATTCAAGCGTGAGAAGGGCACTAGCGGCGTGAAAGACGTGATTGACATTGACGGCGCGCGCGTGCTCTTCAACGACGGCTGGGGGTTGATACGCTACTCGCAAAACGAGCCGCAACTCTCATTGCGGTTTGAAGGCAAGACGCCGGAAGCCACGGCGCGCATACGAGAGATATTCCGCAAGAAGCTGGAAGGCCACCCGGTGGACGCGAAGTTCTAGGAGAACGTAAAACTGCGGCAACGGGCTTAAAAAACAGGGTCGATTAAACAAATTATGCTGCGATTGAGCAAAGAATCCTTAAAACGCCTTTATGCGGCCGTTCACGACGCGGGAAACCTTCCAGGCGTGCTTGCCAGCGAAGCCGACTACTATAAGGCTATTGGAGATACTGCCACCGCGTCAAGACTCGCGAACATTCTGGAAAGAATCGCAGAGCCAATGGCGCGACTGAATACATCCACATCAGTGGTGAAGCGACCGAACGTAACCGAAGCCCGCAAGGCCGCCGCGAGCATGATTGCCGCCGTCAAGCAAGCTGAAGGCAACTTGGGAGAAATACCGCCCGAAACGCGGATGAGACTACGCGCGAGCCTGAACGTGGCCGTTCCAACGCTCGGCCAAATAGCAAGTATGGACTTTGCGTTCAATCCGAAAAGAACGATGGTTGACCTCAGCAAACTCGTGCGCGAAGGACCGCGCGAAACCTACCGCGACAAGCACGGAAGGCCGATTACGCTCGATACAAGGCTGGCGCGCAATGCGCACGTCAAAACTAACGAACTGGCAATGCGCCGCGTGTTAGAAAACTTGTGGCAAGACGCGTCCATACACCCCGAATCGGAAGGTCATTTGACGCTGCACGCGACAACCGCGCTTGCAGGAGCCTATGTGCGATTCCGAGTAACGAGCGTGGGCGCAAAACCGCTGACGCCGGAGCTTATGCGAAAGATAGGCCGCGAGAGCTTCACCACGCGGCGGCCGGACGGCACTACCGACATCCACGGCGTTGTCAAAGTCAGCGTGAACAGGATGGTAAAGTTTTACGGCGGAAGCTTCAGGGCCTGTAACCACCGAATACGCGGAAGGCTGCACCCGGCACTCGAAATTATGCTGCCGCGGTTGTGAATCGCAGTCAAAAACAAGCAACTCGCGCGCCAAAATGAAGAGCTATTTCCTCACGAGCGGCAAGAGCGCGAACCCCACAACCACGGAAACGCCGAGCGTGAAGGCGCGCGCGAGCAGCACGCCTCCCAAAATCACGGCCAGCGGGTAGCCGCCGCCCTTCAGCAGGAAGACCATCACCGCCTCGGTGCTGCCCAACCCCCCGGGAAGGAACGAAAGAATCCCGACGATGATGCTCGCCATATAAGCGCTCGCAAGCCGCAAGAACTCCACATCAACGCCAAGCGACTTGAACGCCAACAACGCCGCCACCGCGTCGGCAAGCCAAGAAACCAGCGTGAGCAAGAACGCAGCCGCGAGCGTGCGCTTGCGAAAGTTGTGCGCCTGCACGCGCGCCAAAAAGCCGAGGAAAGGCAGGCGCGCCAGCAACGTTATTAACCGCTCCAAGTGCCTGAAGCTAGCAATCGCAACCAGCACTACTAACGCGAAGACCGCCAGCAGCACGAGCCGCAACGCCTCGTCGAACGCCGGCAGCGCGAGGAACGTAAACGCGAAGATTACTAGCAAATCCATCACGCGCTCCCAAACTATCGAGAGGAGCACGAAGCTGTAGCTAAGCCCAAACCGCTTGAGCGGCACGGCCTTCACAACCTCAAGCACCTTGCCGGGCGAAAAGTGGCTCACCGCCATGCCTGAACATTGAATGACGTACAAGTCGCGCCACGGCACGGCTGCCTTCTCCCGCACGAGCACGCCCCAACGCACCGTGCGCAAGGACAAACCAACAAAACCTACCAGCAACGCCGCCAACGCCAGCAGCGGGTCGGCGTGCGAAAGCGTGGCCGCCACCTTGCCCACGTCCACGAACGCCAGCATTCCCACAAGCAACGCTAGGGAAACTACTGCCAACGCAATGTTGAGCCGATCCAAATCGAACACGCCTTCCAATAAACGAAATGAAATTGTTAAGCCCCGCACTATTTAATTAACGCCGTGCGACACTAGGGAAAGCGTGAAACCTCACGACGCGGTAGTGGTGGGCGGAAGCTTCTGCGGAAGCTACTGCGCGCGAGAACTTGCAAGGCGCGGCGTCGAGACGACCGTGCTGGAAGAACACAACCAGCCCGGCAAGTTCCACAAGTGCTCGGGCCTCTTCTCCAAAACAGGGCTCGAATCACTAGGCCTAAAGCACGAGCCTTGCGTGCTCAACGAAATAAGGGGCGCGCGCTTTCACGCCGGAAGAATAGAAGCGACAGTCGCGCGCAGCTCCACCGTGGCACTGGCCTGCGACCGGCAAAAGCTCGACGAGATAACCGCGAGCGAAGCAATGACTGCCGGGGCGCGCTTCAAGTTCAACTCGCACGCAGAAAGCGTGAAAAAAAACGGCGTAGGGTTCAAAGTGGCGCTCGCAAACGGACGCACGGAAAACTCGCGCGTCCTAGTGGGCGCGGACGGCTGCAACTCCACGGTGGCGCGCAGCCTCGAATTCCCAATTATTCCCGCCCGCGATTTCGTGCTCGCGTGGGAAGCCGAGTTCGAACGCTGCAATGCGGAGAAAGAGTTCGTGCACGTGATACTTGACGTTGACGAGTATGGGGGGTTCTTCGCGTGGGCAATACCCCTCGATGAAGGCGTAAGAATTGGGATGGCAACCCGCAACTTCAAAAGGCTGAACGCGGCAAAAGAAAGCCTGCTGCGCAACCCCGTGGTCGCGGCGATGCAACCTTCGCGCAAGAAACGCGAATTCAACCACCTCATCCCCCTCGCTTGCCGCACGCGCACGCAAAACGAAAACTGCCTGCTGGTGGGCGACGCGGCCGGGCAAGTTAAAGCAACGACGGGCGGAGGCATCGTGCTCGGCGGCAAATGCGCGGCAATCGCAGCCCGCGAAATTGCGGAAAGCCTCCAGCAAGGCACGCCACTCGCGTACGAGAATGCATGGCGCGCCGAAGTGGGCGGCACCCTAGCTGCGCACGCGCTCTTGCGCAAGGCCTACAACGCCCTGCCCGCCGAAACCGTGCCGGCAATGCTCGCGATGGCGAAAACCTTCGGCGCGACAACCCTCGCAAGCGCATTCGGCGATATGGATTATCTGGTTAAAAGATGAACGCAAAGGCCGCGCGCCTAGTTACGCACGAGTTTACTTCCCGAAACGCCGTTGCGTACCGTCGTAATAATCAACAGCCGCCGCAAAGTCTTCGCGCGAGAACTCGGGCCACAGCTTGGGTGAAAAGTAGAATTCCGAGTAAGCGGACTGGAACGGCATGAACCCGCTCAAGCGCTGCACGTCGCCCGTGCGAATTATGAGGTCGGGGGACTGGGAGTAGAAAAGGTACTTGGAGAAAAGCGCGGCGTCAACCTGGCGCGGCAGAATCACTCCGCTGGCCACGTCCTCGGCCACGCGGCGGGACGCGTTCACGAGCTCGTCCTGCCCGCTGTAGGCAATCGCGATGTTGAGCTTCAAGCCCCCTCTTCCTGCAGTTTCCTCCTCCAGCTCCCGCGCCTGCTGCTGCAACGCCGCCGGCAGCAGTTCGGTGCGGCCAAAGAAACTCACGCTCGCGCCCGAATCGGAAAGCTTGCGCGAACTTAACGCCGAAGACACGTTCTTGGACATAAGCCGGAACAATATCTCGAGCTCGAGGCGCGAGCGCTTGCGAAAGTTCTCGAGCGACAACGCCCAGAAGGTAAGCTCGCGAAGCTTGAACTCGCCAGCCCACTCGACCACCTCGTCAACCTTCTCGAAACCCTTCAGGTAAGCCTTCGCCAAAGGAAGGCTGTGCTTCTGCGCGAAACGCCTGTTGCCGTCAGGAATGATGGCTATCGTGGACAAGGCCATTGGAAACACGCGGAAAGGTAAAACCCCCGAACTTGTTTAAAACAAGGAGACAATAAAAACCTTCCAGCCGCAACCAAAGGGAGGAAAAATGCTTTTCGCAAGGTTTAAAGGCAGGTCAGCGGTAACTCGATTATGGAAATCTTCAGCAATTTAGCAAAAACCCTGGAAGAGTCAGTCGCCTGGGCGAAAGAACCCCGCGACGGCAAGACGCTGCAGGCCGCAGGCATAATGGCCGTGATGCAAATAATACTGCTGGTAGGCGCGGCGGTACTCATCCTGCAAACTGGCGGGTCGCTGCCTCAAGCGTACCTTCAAGCTGCGGCGGGAGGGACGGGGATACTAACGTTCCTCGCAGTCGCGCTCGTAGTGTTGGTAGTATTCATAATCATCCAAGGCTACTTGCAGCTGCTGATGTTGTGCCGCGCGCTAGTGAAGATACGCGGCAAGAAATGCGACGCGCACCCGCTAGAGTTTGCCCACGCAATCGCAATGGTAATCGCGATCGCCTTGTACGCAATATTCAGCTGGCCCGACCGCAGGCTGCTGGCAATACCCGCCGTCGCGCTGCTGCTCCTCGCATTCAGCGGAATGATGCCCATCGCCGCAATGATTTCCATAATCCTGCTCGCCGCTTATTACGTGATCATCGTGCGCAACGCCACGCGCCTTTCAATGGCACTGCCTTACTTCGCCGAGAAAGGCTTCCGCGGCGTGGGCGCGGCGCTCAACTACGCGTGGCAAGCAACGCACGGCAAGGCCTTCAGCATATTCGCCACGCTCGCAATAGCCAACGCAGTGCTAGCCATCGGCGCGATGATAATAACCGTGATTGGAGGGTTCATACCGTTCATCGGCATCCTCGTCGCCGCGATAGTAAGCAGCGGCTTGGCCGCGTGCCAGGCGTACGCGCTCGTCAGCGTGTACAACGAAGCGGTAAAGGCGTGAAGGCCGTTGAAGAAAGTCACGGCGCGCTCGAACGGCAAGCTGCTGTGGGAATGTGACGCCACCACCAACAGCCTCGAGCGCGCGTGGGGAATAATGTTCCGCCCGAGAGTTGAAACGCCCCTTGTGATAACCTTCCCGCGCGAAGGCACGCGGCTCAACGCCATACACTCGCTCTTCTGCCCCGAGTTCGACGCGGTTTTCGTCAACACGCAAGGCAACGTTGTGGACGTCGTGAAAGTAAAACCCTACACGCCCGCCGTCGTGCCCCGCAGCCCCGCCGCGCTAGTCATAGAAGCGCCACCCGGCAGCGCCAAACGCAAAGGAATTAAACCCGGCGCGAGAATCTCGTTGGAGGACGCACTGCGTTAGTGCGCTGGGTGGTTATAATGGGTTCGCTAGGCTGGCGCGTTACTACTGTAGAATGCGGCTACCCCCTGCCCCGCGAGCTCGCACTCACGCCGGCGGAAGAAAAGGCGG
Organism: Microcaldota archaeon; assembly: GCA_038046065.1. Lineage (GTDB taxonomy): Archaea > Micrarchaeota > Micrarchaeia > Norongarragalinales > UBA97 > JBBSWX01. The sequence goes on from JBBSWX010000022.1 coordinate 9,243, forward strand.
TTGCCGAACTGTGCGACCGGCACTTGCAGGAAGGCGGCGGGACGACGCTGGAAAAACGGCTGGTGGCCTACTGCCACGAGAAACGATTGTTGATAGAAAAAACGCGCGCAGACGCAATGCTGCAAGTCGCAAAGGCGGAAGTGGAAGGATTCGGGCCGTTCGACTTCTTCCTGCAAGACGAAGAACTGGAGGAAGTGGCCGCTACCGGCGAAGGAAAACCCGTGTTCGCCTACCACCGCACGCGAGGATGGCTGGACTCCAACTGCGTGATAGACAACTGCGAGTGCGCAGTCAACATCATCAACAAAATGGCCCGCCAGCTAGGCCGGCGCGTGACGACGCAAAACCCGCGCATCAACGCCGTGCTGCCCGACTCCACCCGCCTGCACGCCTCGATTGCGCCAATCGCGCGCGAAGGCTTCGAAATCACTCTCCGCAAGTTCCGCACGAAACCATTTTCCGTATGCGAACTCGCCTCGAACGGCACTATAAGCACGATGGCCGCCGCATTCCTCTGGGCTTCAATGGCCGGCGACTGCAACGCCATAATCGCCGGCAACACCGGCAGCGGCAAAACCACCACGCTCAACGCACTCTTCTCATTCATCCCACTCGAAGAAAGAATACTCGTAGTGGAAGAGACGCCGGAAATCAAGCTGCCCCACCCTCACATCGTGCGCCTCGTAAGCGCGCAAGAACTGGGCGTGAAGCTCGCCGACCTCGTGAAAGACTCGCTGCGAATGAGGCCCGACCGCGTGATAGTAGGGGAAGTGCGCGACGCGGAAGAAGCTCAAGCCCTCTTCGAAAGCCTCCTCGCCGGCCAAGCGCACGGCGTGTTCGCCACGATGCACGCCAACACCGCGTCAGAAGCGTGCGCGCGCCTCCGCCGGATGGGCGCCGGGCCCGACGAGCTCAACGCCATAAACATCATTGTCGTGCAACGCCGTTCTTTCCAGTTCGACGCCGACGGCAACCGCACTGAAAGGCGGCAAGTGACGGAAATCGCTTGCGTCAAGAACGGCCAAGCAACCCGGCTGTTCGCAGTCAAGGAAGGGCTCCTGCAGCCCACGCCCGCCCTCACCGAATATTTCAAGGCAACGAAAAGCGGCCACAAAGACCTGCCGCTCGCAGTTTCAAACCGCCAAGCTGCGCTAGAAAAACTGTGCGAAAAAGCACGAAGCAAACCTGC
>JBBSWX010000022.1:10531-12602 GCA_038046065.1 Microcaldota archaeon
CAAACCGCCAAGCTGCGCTAGAAAAACTGTGCGAAAAAGCACGAAGCAAACCTGCGATGCTGGAACTGGCCGACGTCACTCGGAGCGGGGACAATGCTTGAATTCCTGCAAAACGACGACGAACTGCTCGAGCGAGAGATGCCGTACGCATTGCAAGCCATCGCGGTGCAACTCGCCGCCGGCCAAAGCTTCGAAACCAGCCTGAAAACCGCCTCGCGCGGGTTCGGAACCGCGGGAAGAAAACTCGCAACCGCACTTTCGCAAATAGAAGCCGGTGCAGGCGTGCACAAAGCATTCCAAAACCTCGCCGACTCGACGAAATCCCTCGCAGTAAAACGCTGCTGCGCGCAAATAACGTTCGCCTACGAACACGGCGGCGGCAGCGACGCGCTCGAACAAGCCGCGAGCCAAATGGCTGCCGAACACCAGGCGCGCCTGCGCGAGTACAACTCGCGCGCCTCCTTCCTCAGCATCGTGTTCGTCGCGGTGAGCTGCGTCCTACCTGCGCTGGCCGCGGCGTACCTCGTGATAGGCAGCTCGTTCCTCGAGTCGGGCGCCACGCCCCTGCAGGCCACGCTGCTCTTCCTCCTCGCCTTCCCCCTCTGCGACGCCCTGCTGCTCGCAGCGCTATACCGCCTGGCGCCCGTGGAAACCGCGAGTTGAAAAATAATGGCGTTCAACAACCAAACAATCATCGCCGCCGTGACGCTCTCCGCCGCAGTTGCTGCAACCGCCCTGCTCGCAGGCGCGCCCGCCCCGCAAGCTGCAGGCTTAGCCATCGCCACTATAGTGCTGTTGTTTGCCGCAATGAAAGGCATTCAACTCCACCAGCAAGCCTGCCACAAGGCCGCGATAGAAAACGCGCTTCCCGCCGCACTCATGCAAGCAGCTGCATTCCCGCAAGGCAGCCACACCGAAAAAATAATTGCGGCCATCGCCAAGGCGGGTTACGGCCCGCTCAGCACGGCGTTCGCCGAGTGCGCGACGAAAATCTCGCGGGGAATGCCCCCCTCCGAAGCGCTCGAACAAACCGGCCGCGAAGGCGGCTCGCCCCTCCTCCAACGCGCAGCCGGCCTGATGGCAACCGCCCACCGCACTGGCGCGCAGCTAAGCACCGCGCTGAAGGCCGCTGCGGCCGACGCGCAGCTCACCCTCGACCTCAACCGCCAGCGGCAAGCCGCGCTCGCACTGCAAAAATACACGGTGCTCGCCGCTTGCCTGCTCGTGCCGATACTGCTAGGCACGCTCCTCTCCACCGCCGCTTCCCTCAAGCCCGTCGCAGGGTTGGGCAACGCGCAACTCGCGAAGACGCTGGAACTCGTGGCGCCCGCCTACTGCATCATCTTCGGAATCATCGCCGGCGCGTACGCCGGAATGCTGGAAAGCAACCGCGGCAAGATGGTTGTTTACGCCGCTGTGCTCGCGCCCCTCGCGGCAGCCGCGTTCTACGCCAGCCGCCTGCGCGCCTTGTGACGGGCTTCGCGCCGGGTGCGTGATTGCGAGCGTATTAAAATGCTTTACCGCGTGACACTCTAGCCGCACTCGCGGTAGGGTGATGCTCTTGAAAGTGGAACTGCGCGAAGTCGAGAAACCCAAAGTGAAAAACCCAGTAATAATAGAAGGGTTTCCCGGCGTGGGAATGATAGGCACCATAGCCGCCGCGCACCTCGCCGAAAAGCTCGACATGAAGCTCGTAGGCTACTTCGCCTCCCCGCAATTCCCGCCCATAACCGCCATACACAATTTCAAGCCCGTGTCGCCCGCCCGCGTGTACGCCAGCGAGAAGCACAACATCATCGTCCTGTTCTCCGAGTTCGTGATACCCTCCAACATAGTCTTCCCCCTCTCACAAGCCATTATAGAGTACGCGAAGGACAAGAAAGCCCGCATAATCTACTCGCTCGCAGGCGTCGCCTCGCCCACGCCCGACGAGAAGATTTACGGCATCGCCAGCACGCGAGAAATAGCCGAGCTGCTGAAAAAGAACGGCGTTGAACTCATTCGCGAAGGCGCCACGCAAGGCGTGAGCGGCGTGCTCATCGCCGAGTGCGCCAACCGCAACATGCCCGCC
>JBBSWX010000023.1:0-1014 GCA_038046065.1 Microcaldota archaeon
TGCCGGCGGGCAGCGCGTTCCTCGTGCTGGAAATGCTGGGCGTGGACGGCAAATATCCCGGCACGGTGACGGTGATGGTTAACGCGCCCAGCTCGCGCTATGGTTTGAAAGACCTTGTTAAGCTTGAGGGGAAAGAGCTTTCGCGCAGCGAGTTGGACAAGGCTGCGCTCGCCGCGCCTTACGCGACGGTGAATGTAGTGAGGGATTACGCCGTCGTGGAAAAGTTTAAGTTGCGTTGCCCTGCCGAGCTTAACGGCCTCGTGAAATGCCCGAACGCGCGTTGCATCACCAACCGCGAGGGCAAGGCGCGCCTCCTCGTCGAGGAGAGGGAGCCGTTGCGCGTGAGGTGTTCTTACTGCGAGAAGGTGTTTACTGCGGGCGAGCTGGACCTGCCGGGGCGGCAGGGCTTGGCGGCGTTCACTGCATGACCGGTTATAAGCCGCCGTGTGTTGTGGTTTAGCGTGACTGTAAGAATAATGTCCGCGCGACAAGCGCCTCCGCTTCCCGACGCCGAGTTCTTCGCCCCGAAAGGCAAGCCTTACGCCTCGATGCGCGTGAGCGTGGGCGGCATTCGCGTCAACGTCCGCTACCGCTACCAGCCCGGCGGCAAGCGGCCTGTCGTGTTCCTGCCGGGCTTCGGCTGTTCGCAAGTTGATTTCGCCCCCGCTTTCGACCACCATTCCCTAACGGGGCGCGCGCTTCTGACTTTCGACTTTCCCGGCCAGGCAGGCGCGCCCTCCCCGGAAGGATTTAGTTATTCGATGGAGTCGCTGGCGAAGCTTACGCACGCGGTCGTGAAACGCTTGCGCCTCGAGAACGTTGCGGTGGTGGGTCACAGCATGGGCGGCGTGGTTGCAACGATGTTCGCGCGCAGCCACCCTGAAGCGGTAAGTACGCTGGTGAACGTCGAGGGAGGCGTGGTTGGTTCGGCTTTCGCCTTCCGGCCGTCGGCAGCGCGTCACGCGCAACAACTCAATTACATGTCGCCTTTGGCGTATGTCGGTTACGGCGAGT
>JBBSWX010000024.1:0-4760 GCA_038046065.1 Microcaldota archaeon
TTTTGGTGAAGCTTCCGCAAAGAACCGCATTCTTTGAGGCCGGTTGGCCGCAGCCAACAATGGTTCAAGCGAGCGAAGGAGCGCCCGGTGGCGCGACGAAGCGAGCGCAGAAAAGGTTCCGCGCGTTGAAGAAAGACTTGGGAAAGTAACGGGAGCGCAACACCCTTGGAAAGCCTGCCGGCAATGCGGATTGAACTCAAACCAATAGGCTTCGTCAAAACGCCGTTCACCCGCCCCGAACAAATGCTTGCAGCGTGCGAGAAGGGACTCTCCACACCAACAATCTCCACTATCGAAATCCTGCCAGAATACGCCGAAGGCCTCAAAGGGCTGGAAGGATTTTCGCACGCGTTCGTAATCTACTTCCTGCACGAAGCCCACAAAGTGGAGCTCACCACCCACCCCGGCCCGCCTACCGTGCAAGACCTCCCGCGCGTGGGCGTGTTCGCCTCGCGAAGCCAATACCGCCCCAACCATCTCGCCCTCCGCCTCGTCAAACTAGTGAAGATAAGCGACTGCGAAGTCACCGTGCAAGGCCTCGACGCGATAAACGGCACGCCCGTAATTGATTTGAAGCCGTACGTGGCGGGTTTCGACCGGCCGCGCGAACACAAGCAAGCGCCGTGGTACGACTGGCTGGAAGCCGCTCAAGAGTAATCGTGCGCCAACGCCAAAATCGGCCTGCCGTCCGACAACACGCCGAGCTTGATGGCGTGATGCGGCTGCATACCTTTCGCATCCGCAACCTGCAAGCCGTCATCTTTCAACAAACGGTAACATCGATTATCCAAGCGCTCGCTACGCAGTCTTTCCATAAGCAAAAACTTGGCAGTAACTCCCGGGAGCTTAAGGTAGGATCGCATCAATTGCCTCGCGGTAACAACGCCGTAATGCCTCAAACGCACGAGAACGTAATTAGGGCTTATACGACCTTTCCTCACGCCAGCACGGAAAGCCTTTGCAAAACGGGCATATCGGGCTACGTTCGCACCGTGGTCGCCCCAAATATCACTAGCGCGCTTCACGGCATAATCATTACCGCCGTGCTTAAACGCGCGGACGTAGTGCTGATTATCAATCATTGGCAAGCTATAGAAGAACTGCTTGTCATTCGCCATCTTCCGCTCCAACGCGTGCAACGCGGCATTACCCTCGGCGCGCGTCACACGCGTCACACGCGCGCCCTCGAGAATGCGCCTCAACTCGCGGTTCAAAGGCAACCTGCCATACATAGAAAAACTACGCTGCAATGCTTGATAATAGTTTCCACTACCGCTCGAAAGAAAAAACTCCGGATGGCCGTGCAAGCGACCCAAGCCGGAAAAACCCTTCAGGAGGCTTTGCTTTCAAAAATAAAGGGAAGGGCGCGCCTTGGAGGGACGCGCCCAACTCGGGGCTTAAAAGTTTATTGCACGCACGCCAAGCGAGTCTGCGACGGCCCGCTGCCTCGAAGCGGACGCCTCTTGCTTGCCGAGGATGTGCGGAGAGCTCACGCCCGTGACGATTGCCGTGACGACTATCTTGTCGCCCAGCTCGGGGTTGATGCGCGCGCCCCACTTGACGTAAGCGTTCTTGTCGAAACTGTCGGTGATGCCCTCGCCCACCTTGACAGCGTCGCCCAACGTCAGCTGCGGCCCGCCTGAAATGAGGATGAGCGCGCCTTTGCTGCCCGAGTAATCGACGTCGAGAAGCGGGTGTTCCAGCGTGTTCGTTATCGTGGATTGCACGCGCTCGGTGCCTTGCGACTCGCCAATCGAAATGGCGGCCACGCCCGCGTTGCCCATTATCGCGCGCAAGTCGGCAAAGTCAATGTTCATCAAGGACGGGAGCATTACCGTGTCGGCAATGCCCTTTACCGCGCGCGCAACTAGCGTGTCGGCAACGGCGAAAGCCTGGTTCATAGGCAAGTTCGGCACGTACGACACGAGACGGTTGTTGTCGATCACGACGACCGTGTCGCAACTGTCACGCAACTGGTCGAGACCCCAATCAGCCTTGTCAAGCCGCGCGCGCTCCAACGCGAAGGGGTAAGTGACCATGCCTACCGTGATTGCGCCAGCTTCCTTCGCGAGCCTCGCGATGACCGGCGCCGCGCCCGTACCCGTCCCGCCGCCCATGCCCGCGGTTATGAACACGAGTTCAGAACCCTCTACGAGCTTGGCGAGCTCCTCGCGGCTGCTCTCGGCAGCCTTCATTCCCACTTCAGGAAAACCGCCCGCGCCCAAACCGCGCGTGCTCGTCTTGCCTATCAACACGCGCCGGTCTGCCTCCACCATGCGCAAGTGGTTCGCGTCGGTATTGATAGCAATCGTCGTCGCGCTCTTCAAACCCATCTTGTGAAGCCGGGAAACCGTGTTAGTACCTGCACCGCCAACCCCAATTACCGAAATGCGTATCTTCGACGAATCTTCCAAAGATTTTGCTGCCTCGGGAAGGGGCTTTGGGGCGCCGTAGCGCACCGCGTCTGCAACCAAACTGTTCATATCCTTACATCAACTCCTGTGGGTTTTTTTCTCTTCGGCGGGTCAAACATCTTCCGGCCGCAAAATAAAGCCGGAGCACGGTAAGCGTCATAACACTTGAATCGCGTTGGCAGCCTTCCGCCCGGTCGCCTCTAGCGCATCCTGCCGACCGGTAATGTGCGGCGACTTCACGCCAGTCACTATGGCCGTAATCTCGAGCTTGCCGTCGTAATTCGGCACGAGGCGCGCGCCCCACTTGACGCTCGCGTGCGCGTCAATCTCCTCGGTAATCATCTCGCCAGCGCGAATCGCGTCGCCCAACGTCAAGTCGGTGCCGCCCGCAATGTGGATGAGCGCGCCCTTCGCCCCGGCAAAATCAACGTCAAGCAACCGGTTTTCTTTCACGCCTTTCACCGCGTCCTCGACCTTCGACTGGCCGTTGCCGGTACCTACCGCAATCATCCCGACGTCGCCTTGGCCCATCACCGCCTTGACGTCCGCAAAATCGATGTTCACGAGCGACGGTTGCGTTATGGTGAACACGAGGCCGCCAACTGCCTTCGCGAGAATCTCGTCAGCCACGAGGAACGCCTGGTTCATCGGAAGGTTAGGCACCAGCTCGACGAGCCGGTTGTTATCCAGTATGATGACGGTGTCCGCCACTTTCCGCAAGTTGTGAATGCCTTCATCCGCCTTGAACGTGCGCGCGCGCTCGAGCGCGAATGGGTAGGTGACCATCGCGACGACTATCGCACCCGCTTCCTTGGCGACTTGCGCGACTACCGGCGCCGCGCCCGTGCCCGTCCCGCCGCCCATTCCCGCGCACACGAACACCAGGTGGCTGCCTTCAACCGCCTGCGCGATCGCCGGCCGGTCGACCTCGGCGCACTTGGCGCCCACTTCGGGAAAGCCGCCCGCGCCCAAGCCCTTCGTGATGCTCTTGCCAATCAAGATTTTCTTCGCCGAGTCAGTCACCGTGTTCAAGTGCTGGCGGTCAGTATTCAATGCAACGAGGCTCGCGCCCTTCACGCCAAACGAATCCAGCCTATTTATCGTGTTGTTGCCGCCACCACCCACGCCGATGACTACAATCTTAATCTCGTCCTCGTTCGACGCCACTGCGGCCGCGGGAGCCTGCAAGGCGGATGCGATGATGCTTTCCAAGTGTTTTGCGCCTCCATTCCGAAACATTCTTTGCTAAACACAGAAAACAAGGAATGTTTAAAAACTTTACTGTTCCAATAATGGGTTTAAGGAGGTTTCAACAGGTTTCACTAGGTTAAATCCGGCATGCGGCAGGGGAGTGCTGCAGGAAACCCTCCTCAACCCCCTGCCAACCGCACTTCCAGTATTCAAACCCATTCCCAAACTCCGCAAAACAAGCCGCCCACCCGCGCGAAAGGCAATGCATAGCCTTAAATAGCGTAAAGCGATATAGTAGTTGGTTCAGGCAACTCGAAACAACCGGAAAGAATAATCTAGTTGATGCTTATTGGCCGAATCCCAGTCGTTCATGGTTGCAGTTCCGACGGACTGGAACTTGGAAGAATACTCCAAGGAAAAACGCAAGTTCTCGAGCGTGCAGGATTATATCCGCGAGCTAGTCCGCAGGGACATCGAGGCGTACGCGCTGCAGCAGGAAAAGAAGTGAACGCCAAAAAAGCCACGCACACCCCCCCTCCCTAACACAGTGGCTTACAGCATCTCGACGCCCGGCAGGCCTTTGAAGTGCACATCGCCCGTCAAGAGAGTAGAGCGCACCGATTGGGCGGTGGCGTAAATCACTGCATCAACCGTGTGCAACCCCCGCTCGCAGTGCCCCGCCGCGTCCAACGCAATACCCTTGTCAACGTCAACTATCCGGCTGCGACGGCATACGAACGCCAAAAACTCGTCGTAAGGCTGTTTCTCGCGCGCAAACTTCGCCTTTATCTCAAGCAGCGATATGGCCGACGTGCATATCTCATCACTGGCTTCTACAACCTGCTTGACGCGCTCGCTCCGTTTGGACGCGGCGAAATACTCGAGCCACGCCCAAGTGTCAAAAGTGACGGTCACTCTCATCCCTCACGTCCTTCCAGCTAGCGTTGCGAAGCCACTTCGCCGCCCCGAACATTGACTTGTCGCGTTTCCCGAACAGTTCGCCCACCAAAAGCGCGTTTATCGTCTTCGAAATGTTCCGGTTGCCGAACTGCGACACGATATAGTAATAGACGTCATCCCGCAAATCCACAGTCGTCTTCACGCCATCACCCTCCGCAAGCCACCGCCTTCAAAGCTCGCCATAAACATAAACGT
>JBBSWX010000025.1:0-2332 GCA_038046065.1 Microcaldota archaeon
GTGATAGCCGCCCGGAAGCAAACGCCCGGCAAGCCGCTGATGCGCGCCTGCAAGTAATAAAAACGTTGGCGACGCTAAAGGCCTTCAACCGCACTCTAGAGGAACGCGAATTATGGAAGAAAAGACGACGGTTCCGCCGCAAGCGAAACCAACTCAACCCGAGAGCGAGGGCGCGGTCCCTGCAAAAGACAAACCGCGCGGCGCGACGCCGGCAGTGAAGGAAGTTGTAAAAACTGCTGATGCAAGCGCCACTGAAGTGAAAGTGCGCGAAACTGAACGCAGCCTAGACTATGCGATAAAAGACGGTTCAGCCTACAGCGTGATGGCCGGCGTTGGCGACACTTACCTCGCGCCGTTCGCCATAGCCCTCGGCGCGTCAAGCACGCACATAGGCCTGCTCGCCAGCATACCGCAGCTACTCGCGTCGGTAACGCAACCACTCGCCGGAAGGCTGGCGTGCAGCATTCCCAGCCGCAAGAACCTCGTGCTCAACGCAGTCATGCTTCACGCGCTCACGTGGCCGGCAATCCTCGCAATACCACTGGTGCTGCCTGCGTTCAAAGTGGAGGCGCTCATCATTCTCGCTGCGGCTTACGCAGTGTTCGGCAGTATCGCCACGCCCGCCTGGAGCAGTTGGATGGCCGACCTCGTGCCGGAAGAGAAGCGCGGCGAGTACTTCGGCAAGCGCAACGAGATAATTGGTGCGGTGCTGCTCGCCGCGACGGTCGTGGGCGGGTTGGTGCTGGGTTTCAGCCAACAGTACGACTTGCTGTTGGGGTTCGCAGTGCTCTTCGCCATCGCGTGCATAGCCCGACTGGCATCCCGCCATTACCTCGGCCGCATGGCGGAACCCGCGACGCAAGAGTACAAACGCGTGAGTGTGGGGCTTCGCGAATACTTGTCCAAACGCAATCCGATGAAAACGTTTTCGGTCTTCGTGACGCTCATGAGCTTTTCCGTAGGCGTCGCCGGGCCGTTCTTCGTCGTGTACATGCTGCGCGACTTGCATTTCGATTACTTCACCTACACGCTCCTTATAGCAACCGCGATAGTCACGAAGTTCATCACCAACCCTTACTGGGGCAAGCTCACCGACAAGTTCGGCACGCGCAAAGTGCTGCGCGTCACCGGCGTGCTCGTGTCAATCAACTCGCTGCTGTGGCTCGCGAGCAGCGACGTGCGTTACCTCGTGTTCGTGCAGGCGTTCTCGGGATTCGCTTGGGCCGGCTTTGAACTCGCGGCGTTCAATTATATAATCTCGACCAGCGAGCGCGAGAAGACCGCAAGCTTCGTGGCAAACCACAACCGGCTCAACGGCCTGGGCGTGTTCGCCGGCACCGCGCTCGGCGCCGCGCTGGCAGCCATAGCTGAAACGACGAGCATACCGATAATTCCCGGCCTGCTTACCGTGTTCTTAATATCGGGCGTGATGCGCCTCGCGGTAGCGGCGTACTTCCTGCCGCGGCTGCGCGAAAACCGGCTTGCACTCGACGTGAACGAACGCGAGTTCTTCTGGAAAGCCACGGCGGTATACCCGACGCAAGGCGTGATGCGCGAACTGCAAAACGGGTGGAACCTCGGCTTGAAAGGCGTCAACTTGAGCGTGGACGCGGTGGCCTACGGCACGCGCAAAGGCCGCGAGAAAATACGCCTGCTGGAAGAAAGCCTCGCAGAGCTGGCGAAGCACGAGAGCGCGCGGCGGGAAGAGGCGCAAAAGCCCGCAAAAAAGGTTTAATACTCCGCAGGGCAACAACTATCCACTAGGTGGGCAGGAAATGCGGTTTTTCAAGCACGGCGACAACGGCGAGGTGCTCGCGATAGTCCTACCCCCGCAACTGCAAAAGTCTTCGCGCGTGAATGAAGGCGACGAGTTCGAGTTCATCGAAGTGTCGGACGGCGCTTTCCTGCTCGTACGCCGCAAGACAGCCGAATTCATAGTCGCCGACGCGATGCTAGGCAAGCTCGGCGCGAAACTGGTTTCCAACGCCACTGCCGAAACCGCGCGCAAACCAGTTGAAGACAAAGCCGAGTTCAGCCGCGAGCTCGAAAAAAACGGGTTCATCATCGTGGAAGAACCGTTGGCCAAGAGCGCCTCGGCCGCCCTCGAACAACAAATCAAGTCGAAACAAGTGCTGGGCGTGCGCGGGTTCGACAAGCGGTATTACATCGTGGATGCGGCTTTCTACGCCGAAACCGCTGGAAAAATACTTAAGAACACGCAAGGCGAGTTCACAGTCGCGCAAGCCGCCGCAGCCACGCGCGCCAGCGAAACCGCCTGCCTCGCCGTGTTGCAAGTGTTGAAAGAGGAAGGCGAAGTTATAGAAAAAAAGAA
>JBBSWX010000026.1:0-1381 GCA_038046065.1 Microcaldota archaeon
CGCCCAAATCCCACCAGCCCACCAAACCCGCCGCGTTGAACGAATAGTTCTTCGCGCGCGTGGAAAAGTTGACTATGCCGCCCGCGAGGTCAATGCCGTTCGTCGTCGCTATGCCAGAGAGCATTGGGGTTGCTGAGGTAGAGTTCGTGACGTTGAAAAGCACGCCCGACGCGTTTTGGCTCGTGTTTGTGACCTTCGCCTTGGCGTACCACTGGAGCGTCACGTTCGCGGCAGAAATGTTGAGGTTCGAGCGGTTGAACGAAACGTTGGTTAAGGTTACGAAAGAGTTGCTTGACAAGCTGAACGCGACACAGCCGACCGAATAACAGGAAATAGAGTCGTTTTCGAACGATGCGGTTATCTGCCCGGTTGATATTATAGGTTGGTTGGACGCGTTTAGGTTATTGCTGAAGAAAGTAGCGTTAGTTCCAGCGGCGGCAGCATTGAATCTTACTGGAGCGCGGATCGTGTTGCCGGATATCGTGTAATTGCTGCTGGCCCCCTCGTTGAACGTAATCCCGTACAAATCGTTGTCGCGGATGGTTACGTTCGTTGAGTCGCCGCCACCGTGCTTATGGAACAAGCCGTTTATGGTGTTGGAGTATATGTTTGAGTTCGAGGACCCGCCATTGATCTGGACGGTTATGTCCGTCGTCGCCGCGGGGGTTATAGTATTGTTGTACACCTCGGCTGCCGGAGAGCCTTGCAGCATCAGGACGCCTCCGTAGATGGCGCCAGAGTGCGAAATGGTGTTGCCAAAGATTTTTTGCAGGCTCGCACCCAGGATGAACACGTTCACGTCGCCGGTACGCAGCCCGCTGATGGTGTTGTTGTAGATTCGGGCTCCGGTTCCTATGGATGAGACGGTCGTGCCGAATTCCAGGTCAGAGATTATCGTGTTGTTGTATACATCGGCATTCTGGCTGGTCGAGTGCGCCACGTAAACCGCCGAACACGTGCCTCTTCCGCTCGCGCAATATGGGGCGCCCACCAAGCTAGCGTAAACCAACGTGTTGTTGGATACGCTCGCGTTCGAACTCGCGTAGATGTACACGTCCGCCGTGTTCCAAGTGCTTGAGCCAGCGTGGTACTGGTATATAGTGTTGCCGGTGACGGTTGCGTTGTTTGACGCGTCCAAGTTAACCCCGTAGACGCTTGCCTTGTTGCTTCCGGTCGAAGTAATCACGCAGTTTCTTATAGTGGCGTTATACGCCGAATTTGCATGCACGCCGTAAGAACTGTTTTGCGTTTGCGAGTAGTTTATCCACCTGCCGCTGCAGTCGAGCGTCACGTTGCTAGTGGAGATGGTGAAGCACGTTCCGGTTGAAGACGTGTTCGCAGACAACAAGTAGCTGCCGGCGAGCGTAATGTTCGCGCAGCC
>JBBSWX010000027.1:0-8585 GCA_038046065.1 Microcaldota archaeon
GCGCATTCTGGCGGAAAACGGTTATCTTTGCGTTCAAGACGCGTTTGTGCCGGTTAAGGACCGGAAGCATAATGTGTTTGCAATGATTTTGGATTTGGGCGGCATAAAACCGGCTGACGAGCGCTGATTTTGACCGTGGCGGTAATGCGGCAGGCAGGAATAGACGCGGAGCAACTGGCCGCTTTGCTCAAGTAAGCAAAAACGCGCTACGCGAAAAAGACCCGCCGGCGTGAAACCAGCTTAATCAACTTCCATCTCAAGCTTGACTTTGCCAGTGCCACACGGCAACGTCTGCCCGATGATGATGTTCTCGGTAATGCCCTGAAGCCGATCCACTTCACCGTGTACGCACGCGTTCAGCAAGTGCTTCGCCGTTTCCTCGAACGCCGCGCGCGCCAGCACGGAAGCCTTCTGTCCCGCCAAGCCGTGGCGGCCGACGCTCTTCACCATGCCGCCCACAGTCATCGCGTCTGCAATCAGCATTATGTGCCTCAAGTCAACCCTCAAGCCCTGCGCGTCGAGAACCTTCATCATCTCGTTTATGATGGACGAGCGCGCGGCCTCCACGCCAAGCGTTTCCAACACTTCAGTAATGTCGTTAGTGGTAGTGCGCGCAAAATCAACTTCAGGCACTTTCGCGATGCCCTCCAAGTTGCTGCCTTCCGTGGCGATGACGTACTCGCCGTCCTTCTCGATGATGATCGCACGGCCAATGCTCTCAACGCCACGCAGCATCAACCCCCGCAGCTTCGTAGTGACGCGCCGCGTGTTCTTGATGCTTTCCGCCTGGGGCTTCACGGTAAGGCCAGTCTGCGTCTTGTCGAACGTCAGCTTCTCCGCCTTCAAAAGCTCCATTATCTCCTCCTCGCGGATAGCGTGGTCGCGCAACGACTTCTCGTCCCACACGATGCGGATGGACTTGCGGTCGAAATTCTCCTTGACATCAGCAACCTGCTCTAGCGTAACCTGCTCCACGGCAGCCGCAATCTTCTTCACCCGCTCGTAATCCTTCGCGAACTCGGGCTTGAGGAACACTTCCATAACCGGCGACTTAGGATGCTTCGTCGCATCAACAATCTCCACGAGCCGCGTGAAGCCCAACTGCGCCAAGGAAGCTACGCCGGCGTAGTGGAACGTCCGGAGGGTCATCTGCGTGCCAGGCTCGCCAATCGACTGCGCCGCGATAACGCCAACCGGCTCGCCGTACGCAACGGGATCGCCCGTCGCCTGCAAACCGTCGTCACCATACTTGAACTGCACCACGCCACCGTCCGCAGTCGCAGCCGACAAGTCCTCCTGAACGACTATGTCCTGCAACGCGTTGATGAGCCTCCGCTGCATGTAACCCGTCTTCGCAGGGTTCACGCCCTTGTCAACGACACTATCCCGCCCGCCCGCGGCGTGAAAGAAATATTCCTGCGGCGTCAAGCCGTGCTTCAAGCTGCTGCGCACAAAGCCACGCGCAGAATCGCCCAAATCGCCCCTGCCGAAATGCGTGAGAATGCGATTGCGGTAACCCGCGCGCATGCGCTTGCCGCGCACGGCCTGCTGGCCCACCAACGCCGCCATCTGCACGACGTTAATAGGCTTGCCGCGCGCGCCCGCGTCGGCCATCATCAACGCGGGGTTGAAAACGAACTTCACGCCGCCCAAGTCAACCTCGCGCTTGCGAATGTGCTTCTTCACAATACCCCAGCAATCGTGCCGCGCCTTCTCGAGAACCTCCATCACCTGCTCCTCGAGAGTCTCCTTAAGAGTCTTGCCCGGCTGGCGCACTAGCTTCTTCCCACGGTACTTGTGCACGAGCCTGCGCACAGTCTTGTGCGCCTCGCCGTAAAGCTCGTCAATCTCGACATCCGCCTTAACATTAAGCTTATAGTCCTCAAGCGAAAGCGACAAGCCGAAATCCGTGGCGACCATCACGCTCACGCGCGTAGCCTTGTCAAGATAATTGCCGGCAGCCTGCTGGCCGAACTCCTTGAAAATGCTCTTCAACACGATTTGGCTCGCCTTGGCATCAATGTGCCCTTGCACGAGCTTGCCTTTCTTGATGACGACGCGCGAGTCGTGCGCATCGCACTTGCCTTCCGCGCACGCCTTGCACTTGCGGTCGAAAGCCCTGTTGCGGCACTCGAAATTAAAGCCCTCGGGCAACATGGCCGAGTAAAGGTTCCTACCTAACACGCGCGTCGACTTGAACTCCGCCGAACGCACGCCCCCCGCCGCCAACAGCCTGCCGGCATCCTGCCGCGAGAACGTCGCGTCCTTCTGCGTAAGCAAGTACAAACCGGAAATTTGGTCGTAGTCCGGCACGATGATTGGCTCGCCGTTGCGCGGCGACAAAATCTGCCCCTCGACCTTCATCAAAATCTCGGCCTCAGCCTGCGCCTCCTCAGTCTGCGGCACGTGAATGTTCATCTCATCCCCGTCGTAATCCGCGTTGTAAGGCGCGCAGTCCGCCACGTTAAAGCGGAACGTCTTGCCCGGCAACACGCGCACCGTGTGCGCCATCATGCTTACCCGGTGCAACGAAGGCTGGCGGTTGAAAATCACGACGTCCCCATCCATCAACTGCCGCTCGACGATGTAACCCGGCGCAACCTCGGTCAAAACCTCCTCGAGGTTCGCCTGCGTGAGCTTCTTGCGCTTGCCATCCAAACCCGCGCGTATGATGTAATTGATTCTCTCCGAATGCTCCTTCAAGAAACCCTTTATCGCCTCCAAGTTCCACTCGGTCACGGTGACGGGCACGGTAAGCTCCCGCGCAATCTGCTGGGGCACCCCAAGCTCGTTAATGCCAAGCGTCGGATCGGGCGAAATGACCGTGCGCGCGCTGAAGTTCACGCGCTTGCCGCTCAAGTTATACCTGAAACGGCCTTCCTTGCCCTTCAACCTCTGGAAAAGCGTCTTCAACTGCCTGCCCGAACGGTGGCGCGCAGGCGGAATGCCCGCAGTCTCGTTGTCGAAAAACGTTGCTATGTGATACTGCAACAACTCCCACAAATCCTCGATAATCAACTGGGGCGCGCCCGCATCGATGTTCTCCCCCAGCCGCTGGTTGATGCGCAAGATGTCAACGAGCTTGTGCGTCAAGTCGTCCTCACTGCGCTCGCCCGTCTCAAGCGTGATGGAAGGCCGGACGGTAACCGGCGGCACCAGCAAAATCGTGAGCACCAGCCACTCGGGGCGGATCTTCACGCCAAACTTCGCCAAATCCTCGTCGTTAATGTGCTCAAGCCTCTCGCGAATCTCGTTAGGCAAAAGCCTCCGGTCGTCCTCGAAGAAAGTCGTGGGCTTGACGAACTTTATGACCCCCTGCTTCTCGCCGCAATGGCTGCACTCGCCCGCACGCTTGGGCGCATCAATGGTACTGGCGTCATCCAACATCCGCGAGCACTTGCGGCAAGTGGCCTTCAAAAGGCTGAAGATGGGCTTGGTGAAGCCAACGTGAATGACGGGACGCACCAACTCTATATGGCCGAAGTGCCCCGAGCACGTCTTCATCCTCCCGCCGCAGCTCTTGCACCGCAAGCCGGGGTCTATAACGCCAAGGCGCTGATCCGCAAGCCCGCCTTCTATCGGATAGCCGTCCTCGTCGTAAGTGTCCGGCACCGTGATCTTCACGGCCGACATCTTGCGAACCTGGTCGGGCGAGAAAACCGCGAATTCTATCGAATCAATGACCTTCATCGCACTAATGCACCTCAGCCCTTATCCTTAATATGGAGCCTCGGGTTTATGCCGATGGACTTCATCTCGTCAAGCAAAAGCTTGAACGCGTAAGACATCTCCACTTCCTGCACGCCGCCACTATCGCATAACGGACAGTACTTGCGCTTCTTTATCTTGTCGAACACGCCCATCCCTCCGCACACTTGGCACACGAGCTCGACAGTCTTGTCTGAACTGTCGATCATGCGCTCGCGCAGCAAGAGCGCGCTCCCGTAACCGATGAAACAATCGCGCTCCATCTCCCCCAACCTGAGGCCGCCCTCGCGCGCCCTGCCTTCGGTAGGCTGATGCGTGAGCATCTGCACCGGACCGCGCGACCTCGCGTGCATCTTAAGCTTCACGAGGTGGTGCAACCGCTGGTAGTAAATGGGACCCACGAAAATGCGGGCAGTCATCATCAAGCCCGTTGAACCGTCGTAAAGAGCCTCCTGCCCCGACGCGCGGAAGCCCGCGGCGTGCAGTATCCCCTCGAAGTCCGCCTCCTTCTCGCCCGTGAACGCCGAGCCGTCGCGAAGGCCGCCCGACGCGCAAGCCGCCTTGCACGCGAGCATCTCAAGCAAGTGCCCCGCGGTCATGCGCCCGGGAATGGCGTGAGGGTTGATAATCAAATCCGGCACGATACCATCCTTCGTGAAAGGCATATCCTCCTGCCGCAACGCAAGGGAAATAACCCCCTTCTGGCCGAAACGCGACGCGAACTTGTCGCCAATCTCGGGAATGCACAAGTCGCGCACGCGAACCTTCACGAAACGGTTGCCCGACGTGGTTTGGGAAAGCATCACCGCATCCACTATGCCCGACTCGTTGCTGCGCACGGTAACCGAACTCTCGCGCCGCTTCTCCGTCTCAACGTCAAGCGCGCTCACTTCCTTCAAGAAACGAGGCGGCGAAGTCTTTCCTATAAGCACGCTGTCGCCGGAAACGACGGTCTCCGGGTTCGTAATGCCGTCATCGTCAAGATCCTTGTAAGACTCCTCACCCATATACCCTTGAACGAACTCTTGCGGCACCTCGAGCCGGTCCCTCTGGCCACCCGGGTAACGCCGCTCCTCCGCCGCGTAAGTCCTCAAGAAACTGCTCCTGCCGAGGGCACGCTCTATGGAACTCTGGTTCATGACGACCGCGTCGTTCATGTTAAAACCCTTGAACGAAAGCACGGCAACCACAAAATTCTGGCCACTCGGCCTCCGGGCGTGCTCAAGATGCGCATACGCCCGCGTCTGCACGAGCGGCTTCTGCGGGTAGAAAAGAATGTGCGCACGCGTGTCCGTACGCAAGTTGAAGTTGCTGGCATACAAGCCAAGCGACTGCTTCGTGTGCTGCGCAGCCATCAACACGCGAGGCGCCATGTTATACTCGGGGAAAGGCACCAGCGCGCTCGCATACCCCAACAAGCCCATCGGGTCTACTTCCACGTGCGTAGTGTTCTCCTTGATATCCGCCTCGGTCTGAACCACCGCCGCGTTCTCCTCCTCCTCCGCATCAAGAAACTCGATTATGCCCCTAGCCACCAAGTTGCTCCAATGCAACGCACCCGACTTGACCTGCTCGCACATCTCCGGCGTGTAAGCACTCTTGCCGCCCTTCACCAAAACAAGCGGCCGCGTGGGCCTCCCGCCGTCAGTATTGATGAAAACCTCGTTAGTCTTCTGGTAGCAAGAAACGTTGACGGTGTAATGCAACTCCCCCGTCCGCCTCCGCTCGCGGATTTCCTTAGCAAGCCGCTCGCCGCTATCGTGAAACCCGACGAACCTGCCATTCAAGTAAACGCTAGTCTTCATCAAAACCACCTAGCCCTTGATAGAAACGCCAAGCTTCTTCAGCGTGTTTTCCACCGAACTCTCCTCCTCGCCCGTCGTAACCTCGCAAAACACCGACAGCGCCTTGACCAACCCGCAATTCGGCCCTTCAGGCGTCTCGTTAGGATCAAGCCGACCGTAATGCGTGCCGTGCAAGTCGCGCGCCTTGTAATGCGGGTGCTTCTTCACCAGCGGGGAGGTCACGCGCCTCAGGAAGCTCATCGCGGAAATGTAATTGTAACGGTCAAGCGGCTGTGACACGCCCGTGTGGCCGCCCACCCAATTGCCCGTAGCCATGCTGTAACTAATGCGGTCAGTCAACGCGTCCGGCCGCACGACTGCAAACATCGACATCTTGCGGCCACGCACGTTCGCGCGCTCCATCTGGTACGCCACGTCCTTCACGAAAAACTGGAAGGCGTAACGGAACAACTCCTCCATGAGGTTGCCGGAAATCTTCAACCGCTTGTTAGAATAATGATCCTTGTCATCCACCGAACGCCTGCGGTACGCAACCATCACCGCCCGCTCGGCCATACGCGCCAAGAAGAACGCCTTCGCAATGCGCGAAGCCTCGTCAATGCCAATGTGCGGCAAAAGATACCTATCGATGAGCAGCTCAGCCCTGCGCACTTGGTACTCCACCGGCTGGCCCGGCGCCGCGCGCTTGCCAATAGTCTCCAACGCCTCGCGCTTGCCCTTCGCCACATCCAACTCGAGATTGAGCGTCAAATCGTTAACGACCTCGGGCGCGTCGGAAAACGCCTCGAGAATCTTCTCGTTCTTATCCAACCCCAACGCCTTCAACGCCAACGTCAACTCTATGGGCTTGTTGTACGACGGCAGCGTCACGCCCAAGTTGCCCTCAAGCGTCCGGTCGACCGTACACCGGCCGCGAAAGCCAAGCCTCGTCGAAAAAATCTTGGCCTGCACGAGCTTGCCGTCCTTCTCGCGCGAAGTAAGAATCCGGTTGGGCGCCAAGTCCTCCAACGTCATCAACGTCTTCT
Organism: Microcaldota archaeon; assembly: GCA_038046065.1. Classification (GTDB taxonomy): domain Archaea; phylum Micrarchaeota; class Micrarchaeia; order Norongarragalinales; family UBA97; genus JBBSWX01. The sequence goes on from JBBSWX010000027.1 coordinate 6,539, forward strand.
CAGTACCGTTAACCACGAAATACCCGCCCGAATCCATCGAGTCCTCGCCCAACTCGACGAGCTCGGCAGCGCTCTTGCCATTCAAGTAACAAAGCTTGCTCTTCACCATCACCGGCAACTCGCCAATGAAAACCTCTTCCGTGCGCTTCTCATTCCCGTGAATAACGGGGGTAATCTCCAAAAACAACGGCGCAGTGTAAGACAAGTCGCGCATGCGCGCCTCCATCGGATAAAAAATCCTGGACGAGCCGTCCACCTCGACCACGCGCGGCTTCTCCACGCGAACCTTGCCCAACTTCAGCACAAGCCCCTCAATCTGCGGCTCGATAACCTCCTGCGAATCAACTACCGACTGCAGGCCGCTCTCGACAAACTTGTCGTAAGAAGATATAGTCTGCTTGACGAGAGAATTTTCGCGAAAATAATCGCGAGTGAGTTCCACAAAAGCCATGCCAGACCCCCCCTGCCCGCCAACAACGGCAGCTTGCCCGCCCAGTTGGCTTACGCGCTGGAAACGAATGCCGCAACCCTCGCGGCAACTAAACTAATGCTACAACTAATCTTCTACTACCAGCCGATAGTAAAACTCGACCTTGCGCGTGACCAGGCTTTGCCGCTCTATCTTCACGACATCACCAACATTCACACCCAAATCCTTCAACGCAGCGTCGCTAGAACGCATAATTGGAAGGCACTCAACAGGCTTGCCCAACCGCGCCAAAAGCTCCGCTACGTCAGCATCGGAAGCTAGGGAATGCCGAGGAACGAGATTGCTGGTAGCGAAGGCGGACTCCAAACCCAATCACAAAATTCGATCTAGACCACAACTTAATGAACAAAAGAATTTATAAACACTACGTTCACGCGCTGAACGGCAGCGAAACCCCCTCCAAAACAAACAAAAGTGAAAACGCTTAACAAATAGGTGGTGGCATCATGGCAAACATTACGTTGTTCGTTCCAGACTTGCTGAAAACGCGCATGGACACGCACCCTGAAATAAGGTGATCCGCGGCAGTGAGGAACGTCATCGAACGCGAGCTAGACGCGCTCGACGAGTTCGAACAATTCGCCCGCAAGAGCCGCCTCACGCCCTATGATGTGACAAGGCTCGCGCAAGACGTCAACAACAAGGCCGCAACGCACGCCGAACAACTCTTAAAAGAGGCGCAACGCAAGTGAAGCTCGTCGTCGACGCGAACGTGCTGTTCGCCGCGCTGCTCACGGAAGGCGGCACGCGCAAGCTCCTGTTCGACCCGCGCATAACCCTGATAGCACCGCGCTTCACCGCCGAAGAATTCCTGTTGAAAAAACCCGAGCTGCTGCAAAAAGCAGGCTGCCCCGAAAAAGAGCTGGACGCAATGCTCGCAACCTTACTCGAAAAAATAATGTTGGTAAACGACGCGCAACTCAAGCCCTTCCTGCTCGCCGCCGCCTCGCTCACCACCGGCCGCAAAGACTGGCTCTACCTCGCAACCGCGCTTCACGCCAACGCAGAATTATGGAGCCACGACCGGCAGCTGCACAGGCAGGCGCGCGTCAAATGCTGGAACACGAAAGAACTAATGGAAAAACTAGGCTTGCGATAATGAAAAACTCTGCTCGAAACGAGCTTAACGCGCCTCACGCACGCGCCTCAAAAGCTCATCGCGCCAGTCAACGTGGTTAACCCCCTGATTCCACCGCAATTCAGTATAATTGTGCAACTTTGGAGGGTGCTTGAGTCCCTGCAAGATGCGCTGGGCATCCGCCAAAACGTTTATTGGCACGACTACGTGGTCGCACTCAAGAACTCTGCTGACGGCAAGCTCCTCACCCATGCCCAAGTTCACGCGATCGGCGGTAACATCCCGCGCGCGCTTGACACGCACGAAATCGCTGAAACTCCGCCACGCACCTTCGCTCGAAAGACCCGTCCGGCATAGGAACAGTACGTGCACGGGCCGCGCGCCCGCAGCAACACCTTCTTTCACGCCAGTCATGCAAAAAACTAGCGGTGTGGTTACCTGAATTATTGACACCAATAGGAATCGGTAATCGTTTGTCC
>JBBSWX010000028.1:0-1224 GCA_038046065.1 Microcaldota archaeon
GCCATTCGGTTTTATAAGGCGAATTCGCGTTGCTAGTTAATTATGATTGCGGTGGCGGCGCGCGGCTTTTCGTTGGCGCGCGGCTTTTCGGGCGCGCGTTTTTCGGAGGGGCTGCCGGCGTGATTGAAGCGCTAGTCACGCCGTCTAGCGCGCTGCGCGAGCCGTGGCGGTTGTTCTTCCTCGCAGTATTATTCGTTTCCATCGCAGTAATAATGTCGGTTTACGTTCCTTCCATCGCCGGCGGCGCCGTGCTGTTGGCGATGATTCCGGCCATACCGTTGATTTGGACGCTGCTCGTGCGGGAGGAGCACCGCGAGGAGGACTTGGGGTTGCTTGCGCGGGACAGCTTCCGTTACCACGCGCCCCTCTTTACGGTGTTCACGTTCTTCTTTCTCGGCGCGACGGTGGCTTACGCGTTTTGGTTCGCGGCTCTCCCGGCGTCGCAGTCGCAAACAGTTTTCGGGGCGCAGGTTGATGAGATTGCGCGCATTAGGGGTGCGGTCGCCCCTCCGACTGGCAGCGTGATTAACACGGATTTTGCAGTATCGTTGTTTGAGCACAACCTCGTCGTGCTTGCGTTCATGTTCGCTTTTTGCCTGTTGTACGGCATTGGTTCTATCTATCTATTGTTGTGGAATGCGAGCATCATCGGCGTGTTTATAGGCAGCCGCATTGCCGGGGGGCCTGCCGGCGCGATTGCGGGGTTCATGGGCATCATTCCTCACGGGAGCCTTGAGATTGGCGCGTATTTTCTCGCGACGATTGCGGGCGGCATCCTGTCGGCGGGCATCATGCGCCAGCATTTCGGCCGTCGCGAGTTCCGTTTCATCTTGAAGGACGTTGCGTTGCTGACGCTCGCCGCGGTGGGAATGCTTGCCGCCGGCGCGATTCTCGAGAGCCTCTAAGCCCTTGCGCCTGCACGCATTGGTACGCCTAATAATCTTAACGGCGGGCGCGTTCTTCCCGCGGCGGCGCGTTCGAACATGGAACGTTTTATTGCCGCATCCCGCAGTTGGTTTATGCGGTTTAATGCCGGTAGTTGGTGTTGTTGCGGCAGGATGTTGTTTCGTACTGCCGCGTTTACCGCCTGCCGCATCTTTCCCGCTTCGGCTTCAGTGATTCTTGCCGCCACGCGGGAGTGGAGCGCAGGCATGGGGCGGAATGCTGGCGCGTAAGCTGCTTGTTGCGGCCGCGCGTACGCCGCTGTTGCCACGCGCCTCATCA
>JBBSWX010000029.1:0-6727 GCA_038046065.1 Microcaldota archaeon
CTTAAGGATACAGCGCCGCGCGGGCTTGCCAACGTTTATTAGCCGCCGCGCCCTTAACTTTTTGGGCGTGCGCCCACTGGTGCAAAGCTTGAATTTTGGTGGTGCCAAGCCGCTTAACAAGCGGTGGATGACTTCTTTCCGCAAGGACAAGAAGATGGATGACTACTTGCTTGTAGGCGAGCCTTTGATACAGTGGCTCGCGCTCAAGGGCGAGTGGCGCAAGCTCGCGGTGCGCTGCACTGCCACCGAGTGCCTTGCGGTTCTCAAGAGCGAGAAGACCAGCAAGCGCATTTACATCGTCATTCGCGGCAAGGGTGGGGAGCACTCTAACTTTACCGAGGCCGTTGGCGAACTACTATTGCTTACCGACAACGTTTCTCCCAAGGATTTCTTAGGCTTGGCGTTTCCCGGCGAGGTGAAGCCCCTCGTAGTCACGCAGATGAAGGGAATGCCGAACAACTGGAAGAAGCTCGCCAAGCACTTCAACTGCGCCAAAGTGTTCTTCACTTACGAGAACGGCGAAGTCGAAGTGTACGACTGGCTGAAAGTGCTTTTGGTAAAGGACGTGTAGCCCCCGCCGTATCGCGTTCGCCCCCGAGTTTTTTATACTGGGCTTGTGGAATGCATTTATGCTCATCCACGCAGATTACCGCGAGCGCCTCAAGCAGCATTTCCCGCCGTTGCTCGAGCGCATTGCATCCGCGCGACCCGAGATAATAATTTTTCCCGACAATAGCGCGCGTCCGTTCGCTTGGCTCGCCAACAAGCTATGGCGCGCCGAGTGGGGGTCGAAGCCACGGTTTTTGTTCAGGTCGCCGCCCAGCCTCACCGCGCATTATTTGGAATGGCAAGAGTTTGTCAAACAGCTCAAGGCCGACCGGCGTTTTGCGGGAAAGCGCGTTTGCGTTTTCGACGACACTACCGCCGGCGGCACTACGCTAGACGCTTTCTTTTGGGGCTTGTCGGGCCACGCGAAAGAGTTCATTCCGGCTGCTTTTGCGGATCCCGCCCGCTCGACGGCGTTCAGTGCGGTTGACGAGTTGATTAACAGTCCGTTCAAGTTCGCGCTTTCCGCGCTCGACCGTACAACCCCCGTTGCGTCATACCGCGCGTCAAAAAGATCGCTTGCGGCCGCCGATTGGAAAGAAATTCACGCCGAAATCAACGAGCTTGCCGCGGAAATCTTGCGCGAGAGGCGCGCCCGGGAAGGCTCGCGCTGAAGAGTTTGAAAATGAAAAACAAGAAAACAAAAAAGCTTACTGCTAGAGTGTCGCTTAACCTGCGATGCCTTTGCTCTTTATGACTTTCCACAGTTTCTTCGTCATTTCGCTGGGCGTGATTGCGCCGGTGCCGAAGACTTCGCCAAGCGTCATGTCCTTAATCTTGGCAAAGCAGACTGTGTATCCCCCGAACGGTTTCTTTCCCATTTATTTCACCAACTCCATTAGCGACCTGCAGCCAAAGCCGTAGGTTCTAGAGGTAAAACGCAGAGAGGATTTAAAAAGGCTTTGTCAGCGCCCTCTGGAAAACGTGCGGCTGGCGCCTTTTTGAAGGAAAAATCAAGGATAGCGGGGGGAAGATTTGAACTTCCGGTCTCCGGGTTATGAGCCCAGCGGGCACTCCTGGCTACCCTACCCCGCTTTCGTAATTGAATATGCCGCGCAAGCGTTAAAAACGCCTCGCACCGCTCCGTTCAGTTGCGCAGTTGGCTTGCAATTATGTTTTCAAGCGCGCTTAACTTGGATTGCAGGCTTTCAAGTTCCTTTGACCCGTCGGTATTCTTTAGCTTTCGTGAGCACTTGGGGCAGGCGAATTTGTTTTCGAAAGCGTGTTCGAACGGCAGGCGCACGCAGCCTTCCGGGCACTTGTACACCCCTGCGCCTTCATCCGCAGTTTCCCGGCAAAGTTGCAGGTACTCGTTTCGCGTGTTGGAGAGTTTCTTCTGCAGCGCCCTCGACGCGTTTATGCGCCACGTGTAGGTGAACCAGCCGGTAGTCATGTTTTTCTCGCGGTTGTATTCCACCGCGCCGTAGTTCTGCAGGAGGTTGAGCAGCGAGCGTATTTCCGAGAGCTTGAGCCGCGTGTTCTTCTCTATCGTCTCGTCGGTAGCGCCGTCGCCTATTGAATTGACGACTTTAAGCCCGGCCGGGCCTGACACTTGCTTGACGAAATCCTTGAATTCGGAGGTCGCAGAAGTTTTTTTCATGCGTAAAGGCATTAGGTTGCAGGCCTCGCTATCTTGACGAGTTCTCGCGACACTCTTCCTTTAATCACGCTGCGCATATATACTTTTTGCAAGCGGGCATCAACCGTCGCGCCTCTCAACTTTCTTTCCGTGCGGCGACGGCACCACGCGCATGCTGCCGCAAAAATCTTTTTCAAGTTCCTTGCCGTTAAAGTACTCGTGCAGGAACACTGCCAACGCGGCTACTTCCGAGTGCGGTTGGCTTCCGACTGCGATGTTGTAGTCCGCACGTCGGTATATTGCGCCAGGCACTTTCTCGCCACCTATCACAATCGTGATTTCGCCTTGCTGCCTGATTTCCCGCAGTTTTTTCGCGAGCGGCTCGCCGTACATCGTGAGGTGCACGACTTTGCCGCAAAGCGCTTTTCCCGTGCTTTCGCAGTGCGTTATCTTGAAGTTTCCTCCCCAGGCATTAACCACGCCGCTCACACTGTGCTCAAGGTTGCCGTCGCGCGCGCCCGTATACGCCATTGCGTCGGCGCCGAAGGCGCGTGCGACGAGCGCGCAGTGAGTCGTTATGCGCTTGTCGCGCAGAGGCCGATGGCCTAGCCGCAGGATGTTTATCATTTCTAAACCGGGTTGGTTAAGGAGAGTTAATTAACTTTTGCCGGGCCATCTTACTATACGGGCTCGTAGCTCAGCTTGGTCAGAGCGGCTGGCTCTTAACTCTACGCTTTCCCATTGGGAACGCGAGGTAGGCACAGCATGCCGGGGGTTCAAATCCCCCCGAGCCCGCTGCTTTAGTTTTTGGTGAAGCTTTTCGAGCGCTGAGCGCTGCGGGCGAAGTGCGAAGAAAAGGTTCTTCAAATCCCCCCGAGCCCGCTTCGCCCGCGCGTTGTCTTGTTTTTGACGCTTTGCCAAGCTTTTTATTCCGCGTTTTCCTGAGTTCTTCACGAATTCTGTGAAGGTGGGTTGAACTGGTCGCAAATCCGGTGCAAATCCGGTCTGCTTTTAGAGAGCGGCCAGTTCTCTTTTAACTCCAGCCCTAGCGCTCGCAATTCCGCAGCAGCCCTTCCGGAAAGGTTTTTCTAGGCGCTCGGCTTAATCGTTGCGTGTCTTTTCAGATGCCAAGGTTGAAGTTTCCGTTAGGCACTGCGCTCCTCGCCGTGCTTATGCTAGCTTTTCACTTGCATCTTTCTCGCGGGTTGCTTTACGCCAGCGAGGCCGCGCTCCTGCCGTTCGTGTTGCACTATACTTCCCTGCCAACCTCTTTTTTCACTTACCCGTTCGTCCACGCGGGAGTGTTGCACCTGGCCGGCAACCTCGTGCCGTTTCTGTTGTTCGGCGCGCTGCTGGAGTCCATTGCCGGCACTGCCGTTTTTCTGCTCGTGTTCGCCATATCCGCTTTGGCTGCAGGCGCGGTGTTCCTGCTTGCCAGCCCCAGCGTGGCGTTGGCCGGTGCGAGCGCGGGGATAACCGGCGTGATTGGTGCGGCCATAGTCTCGCGCCCCAAGCTCACATTCCTGCTGGTGCTGGTGAGCCTTGTTCTTGCGCACTTTACAATCCTACCATTGGTCGACAATGCGTTCAACCAGCAGGTGGATGGTTTTTCAGAGGCGCGCGACGACCTCTCCAACCTCGCAGGCGTCCTGGCTGAGCGGAACGAGTCTGAAGCAGCTGTCGCAGTGGCTGCGCAGGCGGCGGAAGCCGGCGGTAACGTGGCGCGCCTCGAGGCCGGCCGTTCGCTGGAGGCTTCGGCGCCAAGCGATTTTCTCGCGCATTCGGTTGGCGCGCTCGTAGGCGTGGCGTTCATCTTGTTTTTCCGCAAGGACTTGGCGGCCGCTGGTTCGCGCGAGTTTTGGCAGGCTGTCTCGAAAGTGCGGGGCTTTAGGCGTTCAGCCTTCAGGCTCGGACGTTAGCGAACTGCTAATAAGTTTTCTTGCCGCCCAATTTACTCAAGCGGGGTTGGCAGAGCAGCCATGCGCTCGACTGCAGACCTCAAGGGCGTGAAGGCAGTTTTGCCGCCCGTGGCGGTAATCGAGATAGAGGGGTGCAACTCCCCTACCCCGCTTTCTTTTCCCATCGCGCTTTTTTCCGCAGGCGTTAAAAGCCTTACGTATCATGCTATTGACATGTCTACCGCAAGTAACGTCGAGCTCGGCTTCCTGCAGATGCAGGTGCTGTGGCTCTTGTCGAAAGGTTCGCAGCACGGGTATGCCTTGATGCGCGAGCTCTCGCGCCTGAAGGGCTGCCGCGTGGGGCAAGGCGCGCTTTACCCAGCTCTAGCCCGGCTTGTGAAGGCGAAACTTATTCACATCGTGAGCAGGGGGGCACGGGGCCGGATGTCTTACGGCCTTACCCCTGCAGGCAGGCGTACTGCTGCCCGGTTTTGCCGCGAGTTCGTGTCAGTCTACCGTGGGATTTTCTTCGATTACTGTTGCAAGGCGTGCGGGAAGCGTTGAAAAGGTGTTTTGTAGTGCCTAAAACCGTTTATTTTGACGCCTCAGCAACAACGCCCCTCGATCCCGCGGTGGGGCGGGAGATGCTGCCTTTCTTCAAGGCTAGCTTCGGCAATGCGGGCAGCCTCCACTCGAAGGGTTTCGAGGCTTCAGCCGCGCTTGCAGGCGCGCGTTCGCGCGTGGCGGCAGTGCTCAACTGCGCGCCTGAAGAAATTGTTTTCACCGGCTCCGGTACCGAGAGCGTGAACCTTGCGTTGAAGGGCGTTGCGGAGAAGCATGCTGGCAAGGGCGGGTGCATAATTACCACTTCAATTGAGCATCATGCAGTCCTCGATTCTTGCAAGTGGCTTGCTTCGCGTGGCTTTGACGTGACGGTGGTGGGCGTGGGGCGTGAGGGCATAGTGAGCGTCGATGATGTTGTTGCCGCGATCAAGCCTTCCACCATTCTAGTTTCCGTGATGTACGCGAACAACGAGGTTGGTGCGCTGCAGCCCGTTCGCGAGGTTGCTGCCGCGTGCCGGGCGAATGGAGTGCTTTTTCACACTGATGCTTGCCAGGCGGGCAACTCGGAGGTTCTCGCCGTTCGCGAGTTGGGCGTTGATTTGATGACTCTCAATGGCAGCAAGATTTACGGCCCCAAGGGAGTGGGTTGCCTTTACGTGCGGAAGGGAGTGGCGGTCGCTCCGCAGTTGCACGGCGGCGGCCAAGAGTTTGGCTTGCGGAGTGGCACGGAGAACGTTGCGAGCCTAGTCGGTTTCGCGAAGGCGCTGGAACTGGCGCAGGCGAACCGCATTGCGTACGTGGCTAAGCTTGTTCCCCTTCGCGATGAACTCATTGCGGGGCTTCTCAAGATTCCTGGCGCTGTTCTCAATGGCGGCGCCTCGCGCAGGCTTGCGAACAACGTTAACGTTTCTTTTCCCGGCGCTGAAGGAGAGTCCATCGTTTTGCGGCTTGATGCCGAAGGCATTTGCGCCTCTACGGGTTCTGCGTGTTCTTCCAAGTCGTTGGAGCCTAGCCACGTGCTGCTTGCGTTAGGCTTGTCTGAAGAGTTGGCGCACGCGAGCGTGCGTTTTTCCTTGACGAAGCACGCCACGCGGCAGGATGTGGCGCGCGTTGTCGCTGCAACTGCGCGCGTTGTTTCGGAACTGCGCGCAATGTCGCCGGTTGGGAGTGTTGCAAATGGCTGAAGTTGGTGCGGAGGCGGTTAGCGGGGCTATTGGGGTTTCGGATGTCGATGGCGTTGCTGCGAGCCAACCGTGGCTTTATTCCGACGTTGTGAAAGAGCATTTCTTCAAACCCCGCAACTTCGTGCGTTCGCGCGAGGAGGCGCTTGAGCTTGACAAGCGTGCGTCGGGCGTGGGCACAGCGGGTTCTCCGGCGTGCGGGGATTTGATGAAGCTGTGGATTGTCGTGAAGGACGGCCGGATTGCAGAGTGCAAGTGGCAGACTTTCGGCTGCGCTTCCGCAATTGCTTCCACTTCAGTGTTTTCTACGATGCTCACCGAGCACGGGGGTATGCTTGTGGAAGCTGCGCTGAGGGTTTCGCCGCGCGACATCGTGGCGCGCCTTGGCGGTCTGCCGGCCATAAAGTTTCATTGCTCGGTTCTCGCCGACCAGGCGTTCAAGGCGGCCATAGCTAATTGGCGTAGTCGTGGCGGCGCGTAGCAAGGCGCGCGGGATAATTGCGGCAGAGCCCCGCCCCGCGTTTGCCAACTTATTTATTCCGCCATCGGGCTAATCCGTGAGTGAAGCAAGCTAGCGATTGGCATTTATGGCTGTTGGGTTTCTTTTCAGGCTTGTTATCAGTCACGCTCGGGGTTGGCAGCGGGCTTGTCATTACCGCCGCGTTGACTTTGGCGCATTACGGCATCAAGCGCGCTGTCGGGGTTGCGTTGGCGTTGCTGGTGGTAACTTCGTTGGCGTCTGTTGCTGCGAGGTGTGCCGTTGGATCTTGCGACGCCAGCGCCGATGTGGCCGCGCTTGTGGTTGTGGGCGGTGTTGTTGGCGCTTGGGTGGGCGTGCGGTTGTTGAAGGGCATTAGCGAAACGCTTCTGGTTCGGTTGTTTGCGCTGGTGTTGTTGGC
>JBBSWX010000030.1:0-8143 GCA_038046065.1 Microcaldota archaeon
GCTTGAACGACTCTGCGTCAACGTCGAGAATGGCTCGCGGATACACGATGCCGGCTTCCCACGCTGCGAGTACGTTCAAGCCTACTTCCATTGGCTCGACGCCGAGCTTGGCGAGCACCTTCGCTTGCACGTCGGTGAGCACGTCGCCTTTCTTCGCCACGCGCGAGTCCTTGTCAATCACTACTTTCGGGCCAACTATCCTGGCCGAGATGCCGGCTTGCTTGAGTTCAGTAAGCACGGGACCGGGCGCGAGGCTAGTTTCGCCTGCGGGCACTACGAGATCGATGGGGGCTATTTGACCCGCCTTGGCGGCAGTCTTGCTCTTGTTGGCCTTGATGGCTTGGTAGAGCTTGAAGGGATTTTGTTTTGTGAACAATAGCGCGGAGCTGCCGGAGAATTGCTTGGCCAACTCTTTCAACTCGGGCCGTGCTTCATCTATAGCCCGCTGGAGGAGCGTGGTGCGCGCAACGATTATTTCGGCTTGGCCGCGCAGCTTTTTCTTTATCAAGTTGTACTGGCGCGAGGGAAGGTTTTGCAGGGTTGCGACTGCAACGACGGGGTATTCGGCGAGCTTCTTCTTCAACTCGGCGACGGCTGCTTTCTTTCCATCTTTTGATATCGGCATGAGTATTTACCTTAAACTTTGAACGCGGAGCCCATCGTGGTTTTTACGAACACGCTTGACACTTGCGACTCGTTTATCTTGCGGAATATTGCTTCAAGCACGGCGAGAATGTTTTCGACAATATGCTCTTCCGGCATGTCTTCCTTGCCGACGATGCAGTGGACGACTGGAAGGTTCTTTCCTTTCGAGCGCACGGTCACGCCCCTGCGCGCGCGGTCAACAAGATCCTTCAAGTTAGAGTTGGGTAGGATGGGCTTGGGCAGGCGGTTGCGCTTGCTGAGCACGGGTCCGAGCGCCTTGCCCACGGTAGCCATCAGTTGGGACGTGGCGAGCGTGGCGTGCTCCAACAGCACTGCCTGCTTGGCTTTGTCTGAAGCGTAAGAAGCTACTTCCGAACTGGTGATGACGAGGTCGGCGACGGCCTTTGCTTCGGTGACCGTCTGGCCGTCTGCGAACACGGCGACTTTCTGCTTGCGGCACGCGAACGGCATTGGCACTTCGACGTTAATGCGGTTTTCAGGCTTGCTGAAGTCCACCGCACCGAAGTTGACGGCGATGTCAACGCTTTGCGTAAACTTGCGTTTGCCCCGGCCAGCTTCTAGGGCGGCGTGAACGGCCTTGCCTATCGAGTTCTTGTCGAAAGCCATTGAATACAACTCAAGCAACGTTCTCCCCGGAAGCAACGGCGCGCCAGCGCTCGTTGCGGTTCCCTACTGCCGACGGCAGTCAAACGGGAAAAACAGCTGAAGCAATTTGGGGGGCAACAGCTTAAAAACGGTTGCGGTAGAAATGGTTGCCTATGACTTACGAGCTCGAGCCCAACGCGGTGGGAAAACGCAGGCTTACGGAACTCAAACGGGTTTTCGCACCGGCTTACGACAAGGCGATTGCGCCCATCGTAGCGGGCACTGCGGAACACGCCGGCGGCAGGCCGCGAGTGTTGATAATAGGCGCCCCGTATAGCTTCCCGAAGACGCTTGCAATGGAAGTGCGAAGGTTGTTGAATGAGAAGGGAATGAACGCGCAACTTGTTGAACGGAATTCTGATGCCGTGTTTTGGGAAAAGCGCGACGGCGAACTTTCAAGGCCTTTCGACGCGATAGTGGGCGACTCGATAATCACCCACTGCGGGCCGAAGGGAGTTGGAGAAATATTCGATAAGACCAAGCGCCTTCTGAAGGAGGGGGGCACGTTCATTCACGTGAACGACCGTATTCCCGACCCGTACGCGTGGGCTGACGCGAAGAAAGTTGCGAGCACAGGAATGCTGGTTGGAACTGGCGGGGTTTCAGCCACCCCGGCTAATGCTGAAGCATGCAAACAGGCGTTTGAGCGCGCGTTGAAGGCTGCGCAGTATTATACGCGCGAGGAAAAGCTTTCTTTCGCGGCAATAAAAGTAGGCCGCACCGCCACTGTACGGGGTTTGCCGGACTCGGAAAAGCTTGGAAAATCGTATGCCAACCTGCTTGCTCACCGACACGGGATTGTAACCGCTCGCGTTAGCACGCGCGTGCCTGACGGCCACCGGCGCGTGACGTACCAAGCCATAGTCACGCTTTCGCGCAAGGGAAACGCCAGCGCGTTGGCAAACCACTTGCAGAGTAACGGATGGCTTAGCGCGCGCTGACTATCTTTACGACGCTGCCGCTCTCGAGCTTCGCGTCGCGCGCCAACCTCATTTTCGTCTTCGCGTCAACCGCGTAAAGAAATCCTTTGCCAAGATCCGTGTGAATCTTGAAGGCGAGGTCGACAGGCGTGCTGCCTCTCGGTAGGAGGATGGCGTCGGGAAGCACGCTGCCATTGTGGTCGCAATACTTGTGCTCGTCTTCCACAGGGTAGGCGACGACGAGCCCCAGCACTTCGAAAACAATCTTGTCGACAAGCTCGCGGCAGCCTGTAGAGCCGTGCTGCTGCAGGAACTCTTCGAGCTTGCCCAACGCAGCGTCGATTTGCGGAAGGTATGCTGCGGCAAGCCGTTGGATGGCCTTGCCGTCGTAAGCAACAATGCCTTTCGCCGAGGCGCGTGTCAACGCCAGTTCGCAATCGGCCGATGTGGCAATAATGGGTACGCCTTCAAGCTCGCCGCGCATCTCCTCGACGTTTTCAGCAGCGCCCGGCAAGTCGCACTTGTTGGCGGCAACGATGAACGGCTTGGAAGCAACTAGCAGCTCTTTAGCTATAGCGAGGAAATCTTTGCCGTGCCACGCCGCAATGTTTTCCTGCAAGCCTGCCGCCGCAACGGCCTTCTTCAACTGTGCTTCAGTAACGTTCGCGCCGGAAAGCAACCTCGCGAGTTCCGGAATGCCCTTCCCTCCGGCGCGTTGGCAGTGGCGCTCCAGCAGTCGAGCGAACCACGCGGCCAGCTCACCCCGCACCATTGCCACGTCGCGCCACGGTTCGCCGCCTTGGCAGGGCTTTCCTTCCACGTCGGTGCGGCCGCTCGCGTCGGCGACGCAAACGAGCGCGTCGGCCGCGGCAATGTCGTTCAAGAACTGGTTGCCCATTCCCTTGCCGTCACTCGCACCTGGAACGAGGCCCGCCACGTCGATAATGTTAATGGGAATGCGGCGCACGCCCCCTTCGCAACGCGAGTTGCGCGGCGAACAGGTTACGCCCAGCTGGCGGCAGGGGCAAGGCGCGCTGGCGTAAGCCACGCCCTTGTTTGGGTCAATGGTCGTGAACGGGTAGTCGGCCACGGCGGCGTTGCAGGAAGTGAGCGCGTTGAACAACGACGACTTGCCTTTGTTCGGCGCGCCCACGAGAGCGAATAGCATGATGGGGATTTGGGTGAAATAAGGTTATTAACGTTTCACGGCGCTAGGAAGACTCATGTGGATTTTCAAGCACGCGCCTGCGACTGTGGAGGAGTGCGCGGGTAATGACGAGGCGCGCGCGTTCGTGAAGACTTGGGCGCTCGAGTGGGGCAGGGGCAAGCGAGGCAAGCCCATCCTGCTGGCAGGGCCGCCGGGCACTGGCAAGACTGCGCTAGCGCACGCGCTTGCGCTGCAAATGGGGTGGACGCTCGTCGAAGCCAGCCCTTCAGACGTGCGGAACAAGGAGGCATTGCACAAGACGTTCGGCCGCAACGCTGCGAGCGGCGGGTTGTACGGGGGAATGCGGCTGCTTCTGGTGGAAAGCGTGGATACGGCTTTCGACCGCGGGGGAGTGCCGGAACTCTTGAAGATAATGGGCGAGTCGCGCCAGCCTATGTTGTTCACTGCGAACGACGCGTGGGAACCTAAGATAAGCGCGTTGCGCGCCAACTGCAGCCTCGTGGATTTCAAGGGCGTGAACACGCGCACGCTTGCGAAAGTGCTTGCGAGAATTAACGGGTTGGAAGGCGCGGGTAGGACTGCTGTGGAAGTTGATGACATCGCCTCGTCAAGCAAAGGCGACTTGCGCAGCGCGGTGATAGACTTGCAGTACGGCAGTGAAGGAGGCCGCGAGAGGAAGAACAACGTGTTCCGCGCGGTGGCGAAGCTATTCAACGCGGAAAACTATTGGGACGCGGTGAAGGCGGCGGAAGAGGCCGATGTGGACTTCGACTTTTTCATCCGGTGGATAGAAGAGAACATTCCCGTCGAGTACGAAGACGCGGGCGAGGTGGCAGCGGCGTTCGACAGCCTGTCGCGCGCGGACGTGTTCAAAGGCCGCATCGAACGCCGCCGGCATTGGGAGTTGTTCAAGTACTACCGCGCGCTCGCAACTGCGGGCGTCGCGCTAAGCAAGCGCAAGCGGTACTTCAAGTTCTCGCGCTACGCATTCCCGGCAATAATCCGCCAGCTCTCGGCCAGCAAGGCGGCGAGGCAGGCGCGCAAGGGCACTGCGAAGAAGGCGGGGGCGGTAATGCACTGTTCGGGCAGCCAGGCGTTGGAGACGCTCGCGGTGACGCGGCCGCCGCAAGCGTTCGGCGAGGCGCTGGGATTGCAGGACGCCGAGGCGGACTATTTCAAGGAAAATTACGCGGAAGCCAAGCCAAGAATGCAAGTGGCGAGAACGCCGAAAGCCGAGCCTGCCAAAAACAAAGTGGGAAGACAATCGGCGTTGTAGTTATTAGACAGTCCGGTAGCGCGATGCAATACCGCGCTTGATTTTAGCCCCAAGCTCTCTCGCGTCTTTCTGCGAAAGCTTGCTTCTTGATGCGATGGAATCCAACAAATCAAGCAACTCAAGCCTCTGCCCGAAGGATGCCCGAGTGACTTCACTCCGATAGAAAAACTTGTTTCGCCATAAGTCAGGCGCCAGTCCCTTCCAAACTCACGCTTTTTCGCGCAAGAGCTTGTTGGCGAGGAACGACGCGAGAAGCAGCACGAGCGCTACGGCAACGGCACTGGGAATGAGAGCGACGCCTTGGCCGTAAAGCCCGTTGAAATATTCGCTCACCTCATCCCCCAACTGCTGTTCCACGAGATAAACGAAAGAAAACTTGCCGGTGATGGGACCGCTCCACTCCACGCCGTTGCCGTCAACCGCGGAAGGCTCCGGCGATACGGATGCGCGCACGAGAGTGCCTGACGGCGGGGGGGACAAATGCAAGGAAATGGGCGGCGGGAGTATCAACTCGTTCGCGGCGGTATAATCTAAACTCAGCAGCGAGCTGTTGAAGTCGAACCGCGTCACGCGCGAACTCACTTTCGACGGCACCGCGACTTCACCCGCGAGGTAGTACTCCAGCTCGATCAACGCGGAGCGGCTGCCGATGTTGGGTAGCCGCCTCGCAGTTATCTTGGGCCGCGCGGGCGTGCCCTTGCGCGAGAGGTGGTACCCGATGTTGGAGCTGAAACGCCGCCATTCGACTATGTTGTTCTGGCCGTACACGCGGTAGTTCTCGAAAGACTCTACCTCGCGCTCGTCGCTCAAGAGAAGGTTGTAGCGCTCGCGCACTTGAGCCGAACCGTCGTCGTTGAAGGTTATTGAAACTAGTATGGATAGCTCGGTGACTGCAACGCTGGATGCGGCCAGCAGCGCGAGCGCAATGCAGAAGGTTGATGCTTTCATCAATAGTATTTAACGCGCCAGGGCATAATAAGCGTTACAGGGAGGCGGTAAATGAGGGGCGTGTTCGCCGCGCTCGTCGCGGCGTGCATAGTAATTGCGGCTGCAGGCATCCACTCCACGCTGGCTGCGCACTACGGCCGCGCCAGTTTCTCGAGCGACGCGGCGCGCGTGCTCTCGGCAGAATTCGCGGTGGTGGACGCGAAACGGTCGCTAGCAACAACTCTAAGCCACGCCAGCGGCGCGGGGCTGGCGCGCGAGGAAAAAGCCGCGCTCGTTGCTGCTTGGGAAAACGCAATCGAAGCGCAGCACCAAGGCATTGACGCTTGGGCGTCGGCAAGGCCGTTGGGCGAACTGGAGCGGGATGGTTTGATGCGCGAGATGCTGTACGCAGAGAAACCGTTGAAGTGTGAAGCGTGCGTTGACGCCGCGCTCGCCGCGGGGGTTGAAGGCGTGATGTTCGGCTGCAGTTACTACGCGCACGGGGTGGCGGCAACGTGCGGATGAACGGCTCCCTATCGCTGGAGATGCTCGTGTGCCTCGCGGCTTACGCCGCGTTCGCCGCAGTGCTCGCCTCGGCGGCGGCAGCTGCGGGAAGCAACCTCGAGTCGGGCTTGCAGGAAAAGCTTGAAGGCGCACGCACTATTGAAGCTTGCGCGATAGTTGAAACGCTTTCTGCAAGCCACTTGGTGATGATTGTTGACAAGGTTGCACTTTTGGAGAACGCAACCATTCCGGAGGGCGGATGCAGGGTGGATGCAGCTTTGGGCGGGAGCGTGTATTACGGCGGCGAGGTGCAGGAAGCGGGTTGAAAGGCATTGTTTCGCTCGACTTGGTGGTTGCCGCCGCGTCAATAGCAGTGTTCACGGCCTTGGCTTTCAACGCCATATCGTTGCAGGCCGCCGTAGGGGCGCACGCTGCGCAAGCCGCCGCGCTGCAGGAAAGCGCGATTGCCGCGTCGGAACTGTTTGTGAAGAGCTGCGCGGGAATCGCGGAGTGCGACGGCGCAACGGTCTTCTTCAACAAGGCGGACGCGAATAAACTCGCGGAAATGGATGCGAAGGCAGGGGCGTTGAACGCGACTGCGAGCGAGGCAACCGGCGCAGCGAGGCAAGGGTGCGTCAACCGCGTAGTGTGGCGGGGCGACGCGGCGGGGGAAGGTATTACCGTGCTGGAAGTGTGCGCGAATGGCTAAGGGATTCGTCTTCACAATAGAAGCGGTAATCGCAATGATTGCAATTGCAGCGATAGCCTTCTCTGCACCCCTGCCCGCCAGTGCAGGCGAACCTTTACAGGCGTTCATCGCTGCGCAAGACGCGGCGTTAACGCTGGGGGAAAAATACTCGGAAATGCCCCCGACCGGAATGGAATTGGAAATGGACAAGGAACTCCTCGAAAACTTTTTCCCGGCGTATTGCTTCGAAATCTCGGCGGGAGCGGCAGTCACGGAAAGCTGCAATAGTTTCACGAAAGCCTCGGCGGCGCGCACGATGCTCGCCCCGACAGGCTTCTACTCCCTCGAGGTAAGCGTGTCGCTGCGTTGAACAACCACGCCTGACGGGGAAGGGAACACTTTCAGGAAACCGTTTTCGAGCGAGTGCGCTTGCAGCAGCACGGCCGCACGCACGCGGCGTTCGGCGCGCCTCCCACCGCGCGAGTTGAAGGAAAGTGAGAGTGTGCGCGAGTTTTCGTCGAAGCCCAGCGTGGAGTTTTCCGGAAGGTTTTCGAGGGGCACTTCGAGAGACGCGCTGGAGAAGGCGGCGAATTCCACGGCGTCGGCAACCGCTGCGAGGTTGCGTTGTGCAGAGGCGTAGTCAACGCTCACTTGGGAGAACTCTTGAAGGCGGGCGGATGCGCCTAATGAAATCGCGAGAAAGGCGGCCGCTCCTGCAAGCACCAGGAGCATTTCCAGCGACGCCTGGCCGCGGGTGGCGCTAGCCGATTTTTTCAAGCGCCTTGTCCACCTGGGTGGAGACCGCATCGCTGCCCTTCTGAGCCGTGGATTGGAGTTGCGTGACGAGAATCACGGCAACCGCAAGCACGGCCGCGATTACGATAAGCAGCTCGGCACTCACTTGCCCGCGGCAGTCTGAAACGAAACTCATTGCAACCACTCCAGTAGCTTAGGCAAACGGGATTTAAAACCAACGCTTTTCAAGCGCGCCGCTTGCTTGCAGGCGGCCCGCCTCAAAGCAGGAACAGCAATGCGAAGGCTGGCACTATTGCCGCCGCCCAAGCCGCGCGGTTCCAGTGGTACACTTTCGCGCCGTCAAGAGGCCCGAACGGCAGGAGGTTGAAGAACGCGAGGAACAGGTTTACTTGCGCGCCGTAAGCAAGGAAGCCTTGCGCCGATGGCGAGCCTTGCAGAAGCAGGAAAAAGGCGATGGCGAGCGCATAGTTGGCAAGAGGCCCGGCGATAGCTATCTTGCCGTTCTGTTCTCGCGTCAAGTGCCTGCCGTAAATGTAAACCGCGCCGGGCGCGGCGAAAACGAAGCCGAACGCAACTGCCAGCACTACTGCAAG
>JBBSWX010000030.1:8153-21032 GCA_038046065.1 Microcaldota archaeon
GCGCGAGGCCGGCAGTCCACGCGCGGTATATCGCTATCGCGCCGTAACGCTGGGCGGCGTACTTGTGCGCAAGCTCGTGCAGCACGAAGCCCGCGCCCACCGTGATTAGCACTTCGACGAATGTGCTGGCGAACTCGCGCGATACGTCGAGCGAACCTGTTATTGCTATGGCGAACGCCACTGAAACCGTGACGACGGAAATGACTACGTGCGAAAACTCTTCGAAGTCCATTCAATCAACTTTGGAAACTTTGAGCTCTGCGTCCGAAACCATTACTGTTGCCGCGGAGAACACGCCACCGTAACTCGAGACGACGGCGTACTCGACGGTTCCGTCGGGCATTGCCGCCGCGACGCGGCTGCCCTTGCGGCCAGCGTCCAGCAATACGACGGGCACGGTAAAGCATTCCGCCAGCCTGCCTCCCGCAGCGTGGCGCGTGCGCGTTACGACTGCAACCGCCTTGTCGCCTTTGCGCAGCCCGCGAACGTGCGGCCACGCGAACGACGCGGCGATGGAAGCGGCGAGGGCGATTGCCTCGAGCCGCCAGAAGCTCGCAAAAAACCCTATCCACCCGGAAGACTGTTCCAGCGCCGGGCCGAAGCCATAGGCGGCAAGCGCGCCTGCCGTGAGCACCGCAAGGACGGTTGCGAAAACGCGCAAGTTCATAAGTTACACCTTACGAGTAAGCCACGTTAGCTTCGCGAGGCTTGTGCTGTGCGAGCGTCGGCCCGACGGATTCAAGCGCGCGCTCGAAATGCTTGTGGTCAATCTCGCGCGCCTCGATGTTTTCGCGCAATGCAATCATCGCCGCCTCGCGGCACAACCCTTCCAAGTCCGCGCCGCTGTAGCCTTGCGTGCGTTTCGCCAAGTCGGCGAGGTTCACGCCTTTCGCGAGCTTCATGCCACGCGTGTGCACCTTCAGTATCTCAAGCCGCGCCTTGTCGTCCGGCGAAGGAATGAGTATTAGCTTATCAAACCGTCCCGGCCGCAAGAGCGCGCGATCTACGATGTCAATGCGGTTAGTCGCGGCTACGACCACGACGTCCTTTAAGTTCTGCAGCCCATCCATCTCGGCTAGCAGCGTGTTCACCATGTTGTCGGAAACTTGCGAGTAACCCTCCTCGCCGCCGAGGCGCGAAGCCGCGATGGCATCAATCTCGTCGAAGAAAATTATCGTAGGCGCCGACTGGCGCGCCTTGCGGAAAACTTCGCGCAAGCCCTTCTCACTCTCACCCACCCACTTGTTGACTAGCTCGGGGCCGCGCACTGCGATGAAGTTCGCCTCGCTCTCGGTGGCAACCGCCTTCGCCAACAGCGTCTTGCCAGTGCCCGGCGGGCCGTACATTATGATGCCCCGAACAGGCCGAATGCCCATGCGCTTGAATACCTCGGGCCGCTTGAGCGGTAGCTCCACGGCTTCCTTCAACTCGCGCTTGGCGGCCTCGAGCCCGCCTATCTGCTCCCACTTTACGTTCGGCACCTCGATGTAAACCTCGCGCAACGCACTAGGCTGGATTTCGCGCAACGCGTCGTGAAAATCGTCCTTGGTTATCTTGAGTTCCTCAAGAATCTCGGGCGGGATTTCCTTCTCCAAATCTATTTTCGGCAATAAACGGCGCAAGGCCTTCATCGCCGACTCCTTGCACAACGCCTGCAAGTCGGCGCCAACAAAACCGTGAGTCACGGCCGCCAACTCGTCAAGCGAAACATCCTTCTCTAGAGGCATTCCGCGCGTGTGAATCTGGAGTATTTCCTTGCGGCCGTTGCGGTCGGGCGCGCCGATTTCTATCTCGCGGTCGAAGCGGCCTGGACGGCGGAGTGCGGGGTCTAACGCGTTCTGCCGGTTCGTCGCCGCTATCACCGTCACTTGCCCGCGGCTCTTCAACCCGTCCATCGACGCGAGGAGCTGCGCGACGATGCGCTTTTCAACCTCGCCCACCACCTCGTCGCGCTTGGGCGCGATGGCATCAATCTCGTCAATGAAAATTATGCTGGGCGCATTCTCCTCCGCGTTTTGGAAGATGTTGCGCAGCTTCTCTTCAGCCTCCCCGACGAACTTGCTCACAATTTCCGGGCCTGCAATGGTGATAAAATGCGCCTCGCTCTCGTTCGCAACTGCCTTCGCCAGCAGCGTCTTGCCGGTGCCGGGCGGCCCGAACAACAACAGCCCTCTCGGTGGCTCGATGCCCAACCGCTCGAAAAGCTCGGGGTGGCGCATCGGCAGTTCCACCATCTCGCGAACTTTGCGCACGTCTTCCTTCATGCCGCCAATGTCCTCGTACGAGATTGTTGCAATGCGGCCGAATTCCTTCATCGGTTCTTCCCGCAGCTCGAGCGCCGTGGAATCGACGACCATCGTCAAACCGCCGGGCACTGTCTGTGCCACCGCAAATGGGAAGGCCGTACCGAAGACGTTGACGGAAAGCACATCCCCCCTTTGCAGGGGCTTGCCGATAAGGTTCTTCTTAACGTACTGGTCGAACCCAGGCGCGTAACGCGTGGGCTGGTTGGGTGCTAGAAGGATTTTCTTCGCGGGCTTTATCTCCGCCCGCCGTATCTTAACGCGATCCCCCAACCCCACGGAGGCGTTCTGGCGCAGTATGCCGTCCATGCGCACGAGGTTCAACCCCTCGTCGGCAGGATGGGCGGGAAAAACGATTGCGGCCGTAGTCTTCTTGCCGCGCACTTCCACCACGTCGCCCGTAGAAACGCCAAGCAGCTTGCGCGCCGACGAGTCCATGCGCAGCACGCGCTTGCCGTAGTCGATCTGCATCGCTTCGGCAACTTTCAACTCTATTTCGTCAGGCATAGTAACACCACACTCACCAAAATTCTGCAAACGATAATATCTCGGCGCAAACGCAAAATCTGCGCAAACGCAAACCAACTATCGAACGCAATGCTTAAACACCATTCGGGCGGTTCCCGAATATCTCGCGCTCCAACGCGCGCCTGCGGTTCAGCATCAGGCCGACGAGCGACATCATCTCAGCCACGTCAGCGTCCTGCATGGCGCGCATGCGGCCGAGGTACGCTGCCACCGTGTTGCGCGACACGCCCAGCTCGCTGGCAATGCCCACGTTCGAGTAGCCTTTCGCGCGCAGGAAGACTATCTCCTTGAGCACGACGGGCTTGAGGCCGTGGTGCTTCGAGAATTCTAGGTAGACGCGCCTCACGCGCACCGCATCCATGTTCAAAATAGTGCATAATGCACGTATTTAAGCATTATGCCAGCGGCCTGCGTGCGGCATTAGGGCAGCAGTGCCATCAACTTTTCCACTCCCGCCGCGCCGAGGCCTAACGCTGCCGCAGCGGCTTTGGCGTTGGTTTTCTTGTCGCCGGGCGTGACGATAGAAAACTTCGTAAGTTGGTTGGCGCCGAGAACTTTAGGCACTACAACAACCTTTTCCTCGCTTCGCTCGTCGCTGCGGCTCCTCGACTCCGCTTGAAAAGCTTGACCAAAAACTTCAGGTAGTCCTGCAGTGTTTTTTGCATCAACCACACCTGCTGCGACTGCCAGCTCCGTGTTTTTGAACCACTCGCGCTTGCCGGACATGACGAACGCGCCTTTGCCGACGAACTCGCCGTGAGAACTCTTGGAAAGCTGTTCCTTGAGGCAGGCGTACACGTCGACGGTGGTGAAACCGCGTTTCCACGCGCTCGAATTGCAGGCAGCCCACTGCGCGGCTTCGAGCTTTTCCTCTTGCGGCGCGGCCGCACCGTCCTTGAGGAGCGTGAATGCCGCACCTTGAATGTCAGCGTGCAGGAACAAGTCGCCGTCCGTCATGTAATGCGCGAACAAATCGTCGTTCTGCCGCGCGTCCTTGCCCGCGAGGCACAGCCTGCCGCCGCTAGTCTTGAACCACTTGAACTTTTCGAACCACTCGCGCTCGCGCACCTCGCGCCTCACCACGGCCGCGGCGGGAGGCCGTTCTGCGCGCGCCTGCAACCCGGACAGCTCACGCTCCAGCCTCGCACGCGCTTCGTCAAGGGAAGCTAGCTTGGCGCGCGCCTCTTTCGAAGCTTCGTAGTGCAGCGCGGCGTTCTGGCGCGCAGTCTTGCGCAAGTTGAGTTCGATTCGCATTGCCGGTACCCAAATTTCTTTAGGCTGTGCGAGTTATTTAACGGCAGCGAACCGTGTGGCTCACCCGGGAATTCAGGCGCTTGCGTTGGGCTTGGCCCAATCTTTCTTCGTTTCGCAAGCCGGGGCGAGGCACATGGAGAACGGGCGTTTGCCTTTGCGGCGGATGGTTACTATGGGCGTGCCGCACTTTTCGCACTCTTTGCCGGTTGGTGCGGGCGCGCACTCGCGCGGCAGCGGGTAAGTCTGGCGGCAGGCAGGGTAAGCGGAACAGCCGACGAACACGCCGAAGCGCGACGAGCGCATTACGAGCGAACCTTTACCGCAGGCCTTGCACGCGCCCAGCACGCGGCTTTCGCGGGCAGTATCGTTGAACGACTTTAAGAGCTCGCGACCCACCGACGCTTCCTTCTTGCGGAAGTCGTCAAGCAGTCGCGTGAGTTCAGTGCGCGCCTCGCCTTCCACATCTTCGGGTTTCTTGCCGCCTTCCGAAATGGCTTGAATCTCTTCCTCGAAGTGGCGCGTGAGTTCGGGCCGCAATATCTCATCCGCATTCTTTTCCAGCGCTTCGAACACGCTCATGCCTAGGGGCGTGGCTTCGAGGCTCTTCCCGCGCACGTACCCGCGGTCTAAAAGCGTTTGGATTATTCCGGCGCGCGTGGCTTTCGTGCCGAGGTTTTCTTCCTCGAGCTTGCGGACGAGTGACGCTTGCGTGAAGCGCTTTGGGGGTTGGGTTTGCTTGTGTTCGCTCCACACTTTCTGCGCGGTGACGGCCTCGCCTTCCGTGAAGGGGGGCATTAGCATTTCTTCGAGCTTGACGTAAGGCGCGTAGTACTCGAACCAGTTTTGTTCCAGCGTGCGGCTGCCGGACGCGTTGAAGAGCTGCGTGCCGAGCTTGACTTGCACGGACATGCGCTCGCGCACTGCGGGCTTGGCGAAGCACGCGAGGAAGCGCTTGGCAACGAGGTCGTACACTTTCGCCTCGGCGCCTTGCAGCGCGTTGGGCTTGACGCCAGTCGGGTATATGGCCGGGTGGGCGGGGTCGGAGTTGGGGCCTTCGTGCGGCTTGGTGCGGCCTTGCTCGAGAAGGCGTGCCGCAAGCTTTTCGAAAGGCGGTATGGCGGACATCTTGCGCAGTATCGCGGGCAACCCCAGCTTTTCGGAGAGTTTTTGCGACGCGGTGCGCGGGTAGCTTATGAGCGCGCCTTCGTACAATTTCTGGGCGGTGGCCAGCGTCTGCGTGGGCGTGAGGCCGAACGCGCGGTAAGCCTCGGTTTGCAGCGTGGTGAGGTCGAACGGGAAGGGCGGCAGTTGGTTGTAACGCGATTTCTTGACTTGCGTCACCGAACCGTTCTTGCCGGCGGCCGCAACCGCAGCTTTGGCTTCAGCCTCTGCGTCAAACTTGCCGTGCTCGTGCTCGAACGCCACGTCCTTGACGAGCGCGAACACCTGCCAGTAGGGCACTGGCACGAAAACGGTTATCTCCTTCTCGCGGCGGCATATCACCGCCAGCGCGGGGCCTTGCACGCGGCCCACGCTCATTATTTGAAAGCGGCCGGCGCTCTTCATCGCGGACATGAGGGCGCGTGAGAGCGAGATTCCCCAGAAAAAGTCGAGTTTGTGGCGCGTGCGGCCGGCAGCCACGAGGCCGGCGTCCAAGTGTGGAAGGGCGTTGTCGAACGCCTCGAGAAGTTCTTCCTTCGTGAGCGTGGAGAACTTCATGCGGCGCGCGTCCTTCGCCTTGCAGGCGAACTCTACTATGTTGGCACCTATCACTTCTCCTTCAATGTCGTAATCGCACGCGGAGTAAAACTCGCTCGCGGACTTGGCGAGCGCGATGATGTTGTTCAAGTAAGCTTTCGTGAAGCCCGCGGTTTTAGACGCTTCGAACGACGGTGCCCACTCGACGTCGAACACGGGGTAACCGTGCGTCTTCTCGCGCTCGCGCAGGCCGTAAAGATGGCCGACTGCGGGAACCGCCACCATGGGCTTGCCTGCGTGCTCCAGCTCGAAGTAGTAAGCGCCGGCCTTGCCTTTGCGCTCGACCTTGCCGTCGGCTAAGGCCGTGGCTATCTTCTGGCAGCTGCTGGGCTTCTCGGCAATGACGAGCGTAAAACGCCGGCTAGTCGCCATGAGATTAACGAAAGCGCCGCAGGTTTATACTGGTTGCGGCCAAAACGGGGGGAAGGAGCGCGTTTGCAACTGAACGCGAATAAAGGCAACCGCCTGCCGGTCGAAGCCTGCTTTTCCAGAGGCAATTTCTATTTTCGCAGCGCTTTTCTCTCGAGTTGCGCCTCAAGACGACGCCAGTCCGACGCGATTTTGTCGGCTTTGCCAAAAATTGGCCTCGTCCACTTGTAGTCGTGAATTATCGGAGTTCCATCCCCAGTTCTTTTGTTGATGATGATGCTCCATGCCCGGGGGCGGATTTTAAGCCCGGCTTCTTCGGCCTTCGCCGTGTGTCGGCGAATCTGTTCGTTAACTTCTTGAAAATTCGGCAGTCTTTTCGACTCCCATTCAATGCCGCCATCCATATCAGCCCACTCGAAAATTTTTCTTTGATCCCCGCGAGTCGGGTCGCCAACGAAAAGCCGCAACCCCTTTCCGGTCGGCAAGAGCCTCACTCTTGCAGCCGGTACGCCGAGTCTTCGCAAGTGAATTGAATTAACTAAATATTGAATAGCATTTTGCGCGTGTTCTTGGCTCGAGCGGCCGGGATGAAATATTTTCTCGACAACGTGAATCGTTCTTTCTCCGGCAGCATGCCCAATTATCGCTTTAAACAGCACGGTTCGAGTCGGTTCGTCTTTGCGTCGATCGACTGGAAGCGCTTCTATTTCTTCAAGACGTAGGGGTGCGAAGAGCCGGAATCGAAAACTCATTCTCGCCATAAAACGCACGTAATTTCTCGTTGTTCAAAGCAGCGAGTACTTGCTTAAGTAAATCTGCACTTTCAACAGCTCGAGGAACGGCAGGATTAACAGCGAGTTCGTCAACACGCCGATGAAGATTGCCCACGGCAAGGAGGATTGGAGACTCGTGAACACCGCGGCATTCACTCCCATGAGAACGAGCGCGAGGATGACGAACGCAGCGGTTTCCGCAAGCTTGCCCGCAGCGCAGCGCGAGCTCATCACTATTGATTGCTCGATGCCGCGGTTGTCCAGCACTATCGCCTGCGGCGCGAAGAGCACGGCGGCGTAAGCGGCGAGGGAGAACAACGCGTAAAGTATGAGACGCGGTTGTTCGGCAACTCGCAGTTGGAAAAGCAGGAGGTTGAAGGCGAACACGGCTATGAATGTAACTAGGTAAACGCCGAACATCCTCAACGTCGCGGTTTCCATGCGCTCGAAGTCCCATTGCTTGAGCTTCGTGAGCGTTCGGCGAGACTTGACTACCGAGTTTATCGCAACCACCGCGAGCGAAAAGAGCAGCATCGACGCGGCAACGGCCGCTAGCATCAACGCTATGCCCCCCGCGCTCACGTCGGTGCCCAAGCTGCCGGGCCGCAGGAATATCCCCCCCAACGCAGGGTAGTTGGGAAGCAGCACCGCCAGCGGGAATGCCAACAGGAAGGGCACGCTGAACAGTACTACCGACTTCCAATTGTCCTTGAAAGCGCCGAAAGCATTTGAGGCGAGCTTGACGAACGACATCTTAACCACTCTCAAACACAAGGGTGGGATTGAAGCATTTAATTCTTTGCAAAGAACGCGCAGGCGATGGCAACTGCCGCGGCCAGCACCGCGGGAAGGTCGGGCAGTGGAGCCGGGCGCGGGGCACGCACCGCGGACACGTCACAATTTGCCACTGAACCGCACGAGACGAACACGACTTTGTAAACCCCGGTTGCCGGAGGCGCGTAATTAACCTTGTTCACGTTGCCTTCGCACGCGACAGCTAGGGGTAGGGACGTGCCGTTCGGCATCACCACGCCTGCAGCCACCTCCCCGCAAGAGTACTGGCCGTCCACGACCACGATGGCGCGCGCCTCGAACGCGCCCGACGCCGAGGCGGGGCAGTGGGCGAACAACGTGCATTCGGCGGACGCCAAGGCCGTCAAGGCGACCAACAGCAGGAGTGCGTTGCGCATAAAAAAGTATGGCACGCCGTGATTTAAACCAGCACCGCGCCGCCAACCCGCGGGTTTTTAAGCTTGGCGCGGACAAAAGTAAATTCTCACTGCTAAACAGGTATTCTCATGAAGTGCGAAAGGTGCGGGAAGGACGCTTACTACGCCGAGGAATGCGACTACTGCAACAAGAAAGTTTGCCGCAACTGCCACAAGGCTAGCGCTACCGCGTCGAAAACCAGCCGCAAGGTAATCTGCAAGGGCTGCTGGAGCAACATGCCCAAGCGCAAGAAGTTCAAGAGCGCGTAAGGGACAAAGAACCTCGGAAATCACAGCCTAGCTGCAGCCGTGCACACAAGCAATTAAAAGAAGATCGCATTTAGACTAAGTCTGTACCGAAGAGCCCTGCGGGTGCAACCTGCCGAGCGGCGATTTCGGCGATTCGGCGCGCGTGGGAACACCGGCCAGCTAGACTGGTTACCGGGCAATGTTACCGTGCGCGTTGTTAGCCGTTTAAACGTAACCTTGCAAGGTCGGCGGCATAAAGCCGTGGGGGCGCGCGAACGCCCACAAGTTCGCTGCCGTCGTGCCGCAAGGCGGAGCACGGACCGCAGGGCCATCGGGCATAAAAGGGTTTACCCGGCCTAGAAACGCGGGGGCGCGCATGATGGCTGAAGAAGAACAAGCGGTATTCATCCCGTGGGTAGAGAAATACCGCCCCAAGACGCTGGCCGAAGTGACCGGCCAAGCTGCGATAGTAACGCGCCTCAAGGCGTACGTCGCCCAGAGGAGCCTGCCCCATATGCTGCTCTCCGGAAGGCCGGGTTGCGGCAAGACTACTTGCGTGCTCGCCATGGCGCGCGAGCTTTACGGCGATGCGATTTCCGACTGTTTCTTGGAACTAAATGCAAGTGATGAAAGAGGCATCGACACTGTGCGCGGCAGGATAAAGGACTTCGCGCGCACGCTGCCCATATCGAGCGTTACGTTCAAGCTCATCCTGCTGGACGAGGCGGATTCGCTTACGGACGACGCGCAGCAGGCACTGCGGCGGACGATGGAGAAATACTCGAGCAACACGCGCTTCTGCCTCAACGCAAACTACTCGTCGCGCATAATCGAACCCATCCAAAGCAGGTGCGCGATATTCCGCTTTACGCCGCTGGACGACGCCGAAGTGGAGTGCATAGTGCGCAACATCGAATCGACGGAAGGCCTGCAAGTGTCGCCGGAAGCCGTGAAAGCAATCGCGTACATTGCGGAGGGCGACGCGCGCAAGGCCATCAACGTACTGCAAGGCGCGGCGTCCACCGGCCACAAGATTGGTGAGGATGAAGTGTTATCCGTAAGCAGCCGCGCGCGGCCCGCAGAAATCGCTTTGATGGTCAACCTCGCGCTTGACGGCAAGTTCGGCGAGGCGCGAAAGCTGTTGGACTCGCTCATCGTCAAGTACGGCATGAGCGGCGAGGACGTGATGGGGCAAATCTACCGCGAAGTCACCGGCCTCGGGATTCCCGACTCGTGCAAAATAAGGCTCATTGACCGCATCGGCGAGTACGAGTTTCGCATGGTGGAGGGCGCAGACCCGCGCATGCAGCTGGAAGCGCTCCTCGCGCACATGGCCGTCGTGGGCAAAAAATAAGGCGTGCGGAAGAAAAATGTTTTACAGCGAAGCTATACCCTTACTCGATAGGGGCAGTGGTCGGGTGGCAAGCTTGCCAAGGAATTCGATTTTAAAGGATTCAAACCAACGGTGAAGTTCGTCAACCGCACGGCCGCATTATACGGGTGGGCTTTAAAGCAAGGATTTTACGCTAGCCAAGCGCGTTAACGCCATCAAGCGTTAGCCGCCGCAGGGTAGCTTCCGTACTCTTCCACGAGGGCAATCTTCTTTTCCTTCAGCGCCGCAACCGCCTGCCTTAGCGGCTCGTCGGTGCGGTGGGCGCTCACTTCCAAGTAAAAATCGTACTCGCCAAGCTTCTTGCGGGAAGGACGCGATTCTATCGCGCACAAGTTTAGCCCGCGGTCGGCGAACTCGCCAAGCAAGTCCTTCAGCAAACCCGCGCGATCCTTGAACGCATGCAGCAGAATGCTCGTCTTGTCGCGGCCGGTCTTCGGCGAGTCGCTCTTGCTGACGACAAAAAACCGCGTGGCGTTGTTCTTCTCATCCTCCACGTTCTCGTCAAGTATGCGCAAACCGAACTTTTCGGCAGCTTCCCGCGGGCCTATCGCAACGCAGCCTACCGCGCCGCGCTCGGCAATCTGCTCGAACGCCGCGGCCGTGCTGGTGGAAGGCGCGAGCTTCGCGTCGGGAAAATGCAAGGCTATGTACTTCGCGCACTGGGCTAGGCCTTGCGGGTGGGACATTACGAAGTTCACTTTTTCGCGCGTTGTTTGCGGCAACGCCGCCGCACAGTGGTGCACCGCAACGATGAGCTCGCGCTTTACCTTGAGCTTCGAAAAAAGCAATGCATCAAGCGCCTGCTTGACCGAACCTTCCAGCATATTTTCAATCGGCACCATGCCTTCGGCGCACTCGCCGGAAGAAACTGCAGCCAGCACTTTCGGGATGGAATCGTAATACTTTACGGGCATCGCCCCGCATTCGGCAGCGTACTGCAGTCGCGCCTTGTCGGAAAACGTGCCTTCCGGCCCGAGGAGGCCTATTGCCTTTCCTTCCTGCGCCGCAACTTCCTCCCGTTGCGTGACAGGCTGGCGGCGCAGCGCGTAGTGCATGGCGCTTGCCGCCTCGTCGCTCGCCGCAAGGAATTCGTTGCCTGAAAATATGCTTGAAGCTTGCGTTATCAGCGCCTCGAGCTTGCCGGCGTCTTGCGCCGCCGCGTCCACTTCCTCTGCCGCCTTGATGAACGCCTTGCGCATCGCCGCGTTGTTAGGGTTTAGCGACTGTATCTCGGCGTACATCGCGGCGTTTTGCAGCGTCACGCGCGCAATCGTGCCTAACAACAGTTCGCTGTTGGAGGTGGCCTGCCGCAGCAGGCTTTCAGCAGTAACGCCGGAACGCTTTACCGCGAGTCCTGCGGTTATCGCCGCGTAGTGCGTCAAGCCTTGAACGATAGACTGCGCGCGGTCGTGCTCTTGCGCAGTCGCCTCGGTCACTTGCGCGCCTGCATCTTCAAAAAGTTTTTTGAGCTCTGCGTACTTCGCGCCTTTGCGCACGGGAATCATCACTACCGGACGGCCGTAAAGCGTTGCGACGCGCGGGCCGTGCAGCGGGTGGACGCTCGCCAACTCCAATTTGCTGTTGCCAACCGCAATTTTCTCGAGGGTCGCCACGCAATCGCGCTTGACCGACGAGAAGTCCATCAACAACGCGCCTTTCGCGCAGCGCGGCGCGATAGCTGTTATTTCTGCAGGCGTGGCGTGCGGCGGCACGCTGATGATTACTAGGTCGCTTTCCGCGGCCTGCGACGCGGCATCCTCCGCCGCGTTGACGCCTGTCTTGTGCGCGGCTACCGCCGTCTTGGCGCAATCCCTGCCGGAAATGAACACTTGCCGGCCGCGTTCGCTGAAGAAGCGCGCGTACCACTGGCCGAACGCGCCAGTGCCGCCTACGATAAGCACCTTGCGGACGAGCATGCAACTATTATGGCAAGCAAACGATTTAAGGCGCGCTGGAAAGCGTTTTAAGCATTCGGCAGCAGAATAATTCTAGCGCCGCAGTAGCTCAGCAACCTTTTCTTCGCTCGCTCCGTCGTGCCTTCAGGCGCTCCTACGCTCGCTCGTAAAGCTTGACCAAAAGCTGCGTTTTTAACTCTTGCCGCACAAAAAATATCTGTAGAACAACACGCCGCAGTAGCTCAGCCTGGGAGAGCGTCCGCCTGAAGAGCGGTACGCCGGGTGTTCAAATCACCCCTGCGGCATCTCCTAGAAAGGGCTAAGCGCGGCTTTTAGCCGTGGAAGTTATTAAGCCGGGTTCCCACTTTATAGTATGAACTCCGAGAAGGACGTTGCTGAGTGGCTGACAAAGGCGGGTGAAGACTTGGAGGCCGCAACGGTGCTTTATGAGAAGGCCATTTTCGGGCTGGCGGCGTTCCACTGCCAGCAAACGGTTGAAAAGGCACTCAAGGCGGTTTACGCAAGCCGGTTTGACGAAGTGAGAAGGACGCACGAGTTGGTTTTTCTTTCCGGAAAAGTTTCCCTTCCGCCGGAATTGCTTCAAAGCTGCGAGCGGCTTAACGCTTTTTTCTTAAACCCCCGCTACCCTGGCTTCAGGGAAGAAGTCTCGCACGACGATGCGAAGTTGGCGTTGGAAGATGCGCGCAAGGTGTTTGGATGGGCGAAAACTATTCTCTCGAAGGGCTGAAAAGCTTTTTCCGAAGGCTCGGCGAAAAAATGAGTGTAGAGCGGGGGATACTGTTCGGCTCCCGCGCCTGGGGCGGCGCTGAAAAGGACAGTGACTACGATTTGATAATCGTTTCCAAGGATTTTGCCGGGCAAAAATTTTATGAACGCGCCGTCGGCCTCCGCCAGTACTGGCATATTGACGCGCCGGTTGATTTAATATGCTTCACGCCGGAAGAATTCGACGAACGGGCTGGCGGCGCGAACATAGTCAGCGAAGCGCTCAAGAAAGGCGTGGCCATAGTGTGAGCGGCAAGTAACCGGCAACAACCGATTAGCGCCCTCCCAAATCACCCCTGCGGCACTCAAATTCTTATCAGAAAGCTTATTAGTAAGGATTTCTTAGTTATTCTTTAGGGTGAG